>SVGF01000013.1 GCA_015056475.1 Clostridiales bacterium | reverse complement strand
AAATGTTTCAATAATTACATCAAAGAAGCTTTAGCTTCGTTCAATATTGTAATTATTATAACATAATGAAATGCGTTATCCGCATTTCTACCTTAAATGTTTCAATAATCGCATTTGAACAAACGAAGTTTGTACCATGCTTGCGATTATTATAACATATTTGTTGCAAAAAATCAATTGAAAGAGTAAGAACAATAATTATTTATGCAAAAACGGCAAAGGGACAATTACCCTTCGCCGTTGGCGTTTTGTGGTTCAAAATTAATTAAAGCTTAGAGATATTTTCAAAGCAATCCTTAAGAATTACCTCTCTGTTCAGCTTTTCCATATAGATGATTTTTCTTCTGCTGTCATCAAACTCATACTTATAACTGTCTGCGAGTATTGGTGCGGGGATGATATTGAGCTCGTAAGCTGATGGCACTGTGATTATTCCCGGTACCGAAACGTCCCAAAGAATTCTGTTCCATTCACCGTAACCCTCGTAAGAGGGCTCATTTATGCTGTAAAGAGGGAATTCATCTCTGAAGAATACCTGTGCTTTTCTGTCGCCCTTAATGTGAGCGTCAAGATCATGCTTGAATGCAACGAGCTCCTTTGCGCCGTGATCAGAGCAGGGCACCATAACAAGCGGAATATCAAGGTCAAAGAGAAGCTGTGATGCCTTAAAATCCTGACAGAGATTAAATTCACTTGCGTGAGGATGGTCAAGGCAAGTACCGCCAAGCCATATAACGCACATATTTTCGGCAATGGAAGGATCAAGCAGATAAGCACTCACAACGTCAACACAAGTACCTATGGACATAACGTAAACTATCTCGTCGGATTCCTTTACGGTCTTGATTATGTTTCTTGCGCCCTCGCTGTCAACGGGTAAATGATCCTTGTTGTCCGAGATCCTCTTTGTTGCGCCCTTGTAAACGGGCAAGCTCATGTTGCACAGATCAAGGATATGCATCGTTTCATCAAAGCTCTTATACATACCGTCTTCAAAGCTTGAGGATTTTTCGTTATGGAAGGGTGCGGCATTTACACTCAAAAGGTCAACCTTGTCTGATGCCAAGCAATAAGCAAATGCGTACTGATCGTCAACCTCGTTATACATATCTGAATCGAGTATGCATTTTTTTACTCTTGGAGATTTGATATCTTCAAGTATCTGTTCAAGCGTCATCATATCATTCTCCCTTGTAAATAAGCTTTTTAATAGCCTTTACTGCATCGTCAGCAATAAGGTCAGCCTTGGGGTATTCGGCATAAAGTATCTTTTTACGCGTGGAGTCGATAGCGTATTTGTAATCATCAGTAATAACGGGCGCAGGTATGATCTTGAATTCAACCCAATCGGGGTGAGCAACGGTTGCAGGGCCCATAAGGTCGCACATTACCTTGCTCCAGCCGTTTGCAAGCTGATCCTTTGTAGCGCAAACTCTGGGGAGTATCTTGCGGAAGAATTCTGCACCGAGGCTCTCGCCCTCAAACTGATTAAAGTGACGCTCGGTATCAAAAATAATACCGCCCGAGCCGTTACTTTCTGCGTGCATCATTATCACGGGAATATCGGAGTTAAAAAGGATCTGCGAAGCCTCGTAATCGGAATGGAGATTCCATTCGTGGAAGCTGTGCTTGAGTGTGTGATCCGATATCGCAGAGCCGCCGAGCCATACAACGCACATGTTCTCAGCAATGGAAGGATCCATAAGGTAAGCGGAAACTGCGCTTGTGCAAGGTCCCGTTGTGATAACGTAAATTATCTCGTCAGAATTTTTTACCGTTTCGATAATGTTTCTTGATGCCGCAGAGTCGGACGGAGAATAATCTGCATGAGCCGCAATTCTTTCTGTTGCGCCCATAAAGTGCTTAAATTTATCTCTGTCAATTCCTAACACAAAAAGTGTTCTTAAAAGCTCAGAATAGCTGAATGTAACGGTTGAAAGAGTGTCACATCTGTCGGGATATTCATAGTGAGCAACGGCGTTTGCGGCAAGAACTTCGAGCTTGTCCAAGCCCAAAGCATATGCAAGGGCGTACTGATCGTCAATTTCTGCAGAAAAGTCGCCGTCGAAAATAACTTTTTTCACTCTGTCGGTCTTAAGGTCGTTAAGTATTTGTTCAGGTGTAAGCATTTTTATCTCCTTGGCAACTTACTTGTTTTTTGCTCGTTCAATAAGATTCAATGTGCACTTGATTGCGTCAGCTGTGATAATGTCGGAATTGTGTCCCTCGCCCCAGATGATCTTTTTATTGTCGGGGTTGAGTGTATATCTGCCGTCAGCCTCAAGTGTGGGGGCGGGTATTATCTTAAGCTCCATAGCTTCGGGTATTGATATTGCGGCAGCACCTGCATAGTCGCACATTATCTTTGACCAGCCGTGAGTGTAGCCTGCCAAAGTTACGCCGCTTGTTCTGGGCAAAACTCTGCTGTAGAACTGCTCAACCCATGGACCGTCCCACTGGCTGCCGAATTTCTGGAAGTCTTCAAAAGTCATAACGATATTTCCTGAGCCGTTTGGGCCTGCATGGAGCATTATCAACGGAATGTCGGAGCTGAGAAGTATTCTCGAAGCCTCAAAATCGGCATACATATTCCATTCGTGCTGACCTTTTTCAAGTGTACGCTCGCTTATTTCGTTACCGCCAAGCCAAATAACGCATATCTTGTCTGCAATGGAGGGATCCATAAGGTATGCGGATACTGCGCTTGAGCAAGGTCCTGTTGTGATTATATAGATGATGTCGCCGGGCTTGGCTTCCTTTGCAACCTTAATAATATTGCGTGCTGCAGGGCTGTCCGTAGGTGCAAGATTCTCGTTGTGAGAGATCTGAGTGGATGAACCCATAAACTGCGGGAACGTTTCTCTGTCAATACCGGATGCATGAAGTACTCTGAGCATTTCAGCATAGCTCTTGAGCATTGTGGAATAGGTATCAACGTACTTATCGTCAAAATGTGCAGAAGCGTTTACGCCAACTACCTCCATCTTATCGCAACCAAGGCAGTATGCAAGTGTGTACTGGTCGTCACATTCAGCGGAGAAATCTCCGTCAACGATTACTTTTTTTACTCTGTCTGACTTGATATCAGCCAGGATCTGTTCAGGTGTCAACATAATTTTTATTTCCTTTCTTTATTTAACATGTTATTTATAGACTTGATAGCGTCCTTAATAATTCTTGAGTTATCGGGGCAGTCCGCATAGAGTATCTTTCTTCTTGTGGAGTCCCATATATATCTGTAAGTGTCAGATATTGCCGGTACTGTCACGATGCTTAAGTTTACGCAGTCGGGCATAGATATTATAGCAGGCGCCTCGAGGTCGCACATTATCTTTTCGAGCGAGCTGAGCTTTTCTTTTGTTGTGCATTGGAGAGGATAGATCTCTCTGTAAAGCTTTGCACCGTCGGAATCGCCCTCAATTGCCAAAAAATCATCAGCCTTCATTACCACGTTTATTGAGCCGTTGCCGTGGCAGGGAATAAGCAAAAGCGGAATGTCAAGATTAAACAAAAGCTTACCCGCAATATAGTCACCGTCAAGATTACATTCCCTTACGTAGCAGTTTGGTATGTCAAAGCAATGAGCACCCAGCCAAAGCACACACATATTATCCGCAATGGATGAATCCATAAGGTATGCGCTAACAACTGCCGTGCAGGGTCCTGTAACAAGCACGTAAACTATTTCGTCGGACTCCTTTACAGTCTTGATGATATTCTGAGCCGCGGGGCTGTCCTGCGGAGCAATAACGCCGCTCTTTTCTATCGAATTGGGTGCGCCCTTAAAAGCGGGGTATCTGTCGTGCGGGATACCGCAAGCATCGTATACTCTGAATATTTCCTTATACCCCATCTCCATGGCATCCTTGATATCTGCGAATCTGCCGGGATCATCAAAATGAGCTGCACTGACCGATAAAAGGTCTATCTTATCACATCCCATGCAATATGCAAGTGCATACTGATCGTCAACCTCCGCATACATATCGGAATCAAGTATAACCTTTTTTACTCTGTCTGTTTTTAAGTCTGCTAAAATTTGCTCGGGTGTAAGCATATTATTTATTTCCTTTTGTTATCCTGTTTATTGATTTTATTGCATCGTCAATTATCCTTCTTGAATCGGGATTCTCCATATAAACGATCTTTCGTCTGTTATCATCAAAAACATAGTGAAAATCATCACTCAACCCGGGAGCCGTAACTATGGAGTACGTCATAGAGTCATTAAGCGCAATGCTTGCAGGGGCAACAAGGTCACACATTACCTTTATATATTTCGGAAAATTCTCGCGCTTTACGTATTTTAAGGGATAAACCTCTCTGTAAAGCTCTGCACCCTTACTGTTGCCGTCTATACTCATAAAATCGTTATAGTCCATTTGAACCTTTATTGAGCCGTTGTATTGGCAGGGGAGAAGCACAAGCGGAATATCAAGGTCAAGTAAAAGCTGACCTGCCAAAAAGTCGCTGTTGAGGTTACATTCTTGAACAAGACCGTTTGGAATATCAAGGCATTGGCAGCCGAGCCAAAGCACGCACATATTGTTGGCAATGGATGGGTCCATCATATACGCACTTACAACGGACGTGCAAGGTCCTGTTGATAAAACGTATATTATCTCATCCGATTCCTTAACCGTTTTGATGATATTTTGTGCGGCAGGGCTGTCAACGGGCTTTTTTTCTCCTCTTTCGGAGATGGATGTTGTTGCACCTATATATACAGGACAACTTTCGGGATCAATATTACAAGCATCGTAAATCTTAAAAACCTCATTGTAACTCATTTTAGCGGCATCTGCAAGTGTTTCAAATCTGGTTGGATCATAAAAATGCACGGCATTTACGCTTAAAAGGTCAATTTTGTCACTTCCAAGGCAATATGCTAATGCGTATTGATCGTCTATTTCGCAAAACATATCTGAGTCAAGAATACACTTTTTAACTCTGTCAGTCTTCAAATCTGCGATTATCTGCTCGGGTGTAAGCATGTTTTTTCTCCTTAATAATGGAAAGATATCATTACAACTTTTATTATTATAGCATATTAGCATTACAAATTCAATAGTAATTGTCAATTTTTATATTAAAACACCAAAATTATTCATTGTTCATTATTAGCCTGCGTTGCGGGTGAGTAAGGGAGATAATTACCCTAAACAAATTTCTCATACACACCTAATTTAATAAACATCATATTAACCGATTGACAATAAACAAAATATATGGTATAATTAATATCAATATTGTATTTTTATCGTATTTTACAACAGAAATGGAGATATTATAATGGCTGAATTAACTATGGAAAAGTTGATATCACTGTGCAAAAGCAGAGGCTTTATTTTTGCCGGCTCCGAGATCTACGGCGGCCTTGCAAATACATGGGATTACGGTCCTCTTGGCGTAGAGTTCAAGAACAACGTCAAGAAGGCTTGGTGGAAGAAGTTTATCCAGGAGTCACCCTACAACGTAGGTATGGATTCCGCTATCCTTATGAACCCTCAGACATGGGTTGCATCCGGTCACTTGAGCAATTTTGACGATCCGCTCATGGATTGTAAGGCTTGTAAGGCTCGTTTCAGAGCAGACAAGCTTATTGAAGACTTCTATACTGCTAAGGGTGAGTCCGTTTCTTGCGACGGTTGGTCAAACGAGCAGATGGAAAACTTCATCAAGGAAAACGGCATCGTTTGCCCCGAGTGCGGCAAGGCTGATTTTACGGGTATCCGTCAGTTCAACCTCATGTTCAAGACGTTCCAGGGTGTAACAGAGGATTCAAAGGCTGAGATCTACCTCAGACCCGAAACAGCACAGGGTATTTTTGTAAATTTCAAAAACGTTCAGAGAACAACAAGAAAGAAGATCCCCTTTGGTATTGGTCAGATCGGTAAGTCATTCAGAAACGAGATCACTCCCGGAAACTTTACGTTCCGTACAAGAGAGTTCGAGCAGATGGAACTTGAGTTCTTCTGTAAGGACGGCGAGGACCTTGATTGGTTCAGATATTGGAAGGAATTCTGTATCAATTGGCTCAAGGCTCTCGGTATGAAGGAAGAATCCATGAGAGTAAGAGATCACTCTCCCGAGGAGCTTTCATTCTACAGTAAGGCAACAAGTGATATCGAGTATTTGTTCCCGTTTGGTTGGGGCGAGCTTTGGGGCATTGCAGACAGAACGAACTATGACCTCTCACAGCACGCTAACCATTCCGGTGAGAATTTTGAATACGTTGATCCTTACACAAATGAGCATTACATCCCGTTCTGCGTAGAGCCCTCATTGGGTGCTGACAGAGTTGCACTTGCACTTCTTTGCTGTGCTTACGACGAGGAGGAGCTTGCAGACGGCACAACAAGAAACGTTATGCACTTCCATCCCTTCCTTGCGCCTTTCAAGGCAGCTGTGCTTCCCCTTTCAAAGAAGCTTGGCGATAAGGCTGAGGAGATATATGCCGAGCTTTCTAAGGAATTTATGGTTGACTACGACGATGCAGGTAACATTGGTAAGCGTTACCGCAGAGAGGATGAGATCGGTACTCCCTACTGCATTACTGTTGACTTTGAAACTGAAACAGACAATGCTGTTACCATCCGTGACAGAGATACTATGGAGCAGGTTCGTGTTCCGATATCCGAAGTTGCAGGCTGGATAAGGGATCATGTTCAGTTCTGATAAACACTGAAAGTAAATATACAGCAGTTTGTTATTTAACAGACTGCTGTTTTTTGTTCCTCTTGTTTTGCTTGACTTTCGGACGAAATTAAAGTATAATAGTGTTAAAAAGGAAGGATGATGATTATGAAAATAATAAAACGTGCTGTGTGCATATTTTTGAGTATAGCAGTGCTTTGGGGTGCGTTGGCGGGCTGTACGCCGGAAAACAGTGCGTCTGTTTTACCTACTGAAACACCGTCAGCAACGCAAACGCCTGCTCCGACACCAACTCCGGATGCCGGATTAAAGGCTGATCTTGTAATATCGGATTTTTCTATAGTGTATCCGCAGAGAAGCCTTACGGATAGTGCCGATATTGAAATGGCTGCAATGAGGCTGTCTGCATCGGTATTGACAAAGGTATCTGCTAATTGCAATGCTTACGACGACAGAATAGACGAAGCGCAGGGGTACACAGAGGAAGAATACGAAATATTGATAGGTAAGACCAATCGTGCTGAATCGCAGAAGATTTGGAACGAGGGTATTTCGTATTACGACTATGTTATAAGATTTGAAGGAAAGAAAATTGTAATACTGGGTGGGTCTGACGAAGCAACGCTTAATGCATTGGATCATTTTGAGCAAAACATGCTCGCACCTGAACTCAATACAATTCAGGGTATGAAATCTATGATCACATTGGATCATAAATACACTTCCGCATGGAGAACAAATATGAGGGCTTGGATAACAAACGGCATTGATAAAATATCGACTGATACGAATGGTGGCAAGGAACTCATGCATTATGACGTTTATACGGCAAAAAATGAGGCTGAATCCGTGCAGATAGTGATCAATTCTCCCGAGGATCGCGATGGACTTGATCTTGAGATAACAGGCGATTATGACGGAATAAGGGTTGAAGCATTCTATGAGCATTCAACTCCTGCCAAGGATGGCACAATGCTTTACGATGCACTTGTTCCGTTATCGGCAAAAAAGCTCAGCATAAAGAAGGATGTTGCCGGGGCTATGCTGGTGAGATTTGTTACGGATAAAAGCGCTGCAAGCGGAGATCATGAATATGAGTTAAAGCTTGTTGATGGAGCGGGAGTGTTATATGCGAAATTCACTGTTACCGTTCATGTATGGAATTTTGCATTGCCCGACACCCCCACAACAAAGACAGAATGCGGAATTTTAAAGAAATACATCGAAAAAATGCACGGTGCAGAAAAGGCAGATGAGCTTTACGTCAAGTATTATGAATTTTTGCTTGATTACAAGATGTCTGCATACGATCTTCCTTATGACGTACTTGATGACAGAGCTGATAAATACATGAGCGATCCGAGAGTGACGACTTTCCGTGTGCCGTATTCATATGATGATACTGTAATGGTAGCTATGTATGAGAAATTAAAGACAAACGAAGATTGGTTCAAAAAGGCATATTTTTACCCATATGATGAGCCGGGAACAAAGGAAGCTATAGACGTTGCGGTATCTATGTGCGAAAGGATCAACAGACTTTGTCCGGGAATAAAGACTTGCGTGCCGATTCATAGGCTTGTAGATTGCGGTGAGGGTATGGATACCATTGATGCTATGTCCGATGCGTTTGACCTTTGGGTGCCAAAAATGTATTTGTTTGATACTCAGGATGTGCTTGAGCGCATGAATGAATACATGGCAAACGGAGAAGAAGTTTGGTGGTACGTTTGCTGGGAGCCTGCCGATCCGTATTGTAACGTGCTTATGGATCAGCTTGGAGTTCAGCACAGGATACTTTTCTGGCAACAGGTTCAGCATAACGTTACGGGATTCCTTTATTGGTGCACAAACTATTGGGAATACGTTGACCCGTGGCAAGATCCTGCAACTGTCAAGGATCTGAGCGATAAGGTCTATGGTGACGGCATGCTGCTTTACAACGGCAATGAGGTGGGAATCGACGCCCCATGCGCCTCATTCAGACTTGCTGCCATAAGTGACGGTTTGGATGATGCAGACCTGCTTAATATGGCGAAGGAATTGTTTGGTGCTGATTGGGTGAATGAGAAGATCGGGGAGATCACAACCTCATTGACTGAATATTCAAAGTCAAGTGAAGCTCTTGAACAGATGAGAATAGAGATTGGTAACGCTGTAAACAGTCAGCTTAATAAGTAATAAACGGATAATAACTGCGTTGTTCTTTTAATAGGCAACGCAGTTTGTTTTGCTTGACAATACTGTGCATTTTATGATATAATAACGTAGTATAATGGCGTTGTGTGCGCATATCAGGAGAACATATGAAAAGATCAAACGACTTTACAGAGGGTAATATTTTTATATCCTTATTCAAATTTGCATTGCCTGTAATGCTGGCGTTGTTTTTGCAGGCACTTTACGGTGCGGTAGACTTATTTGTGGTAGGTAAGTATGCATCCACTCCGGATATTTCGGGTGTTGCCACGGGCAGTATGCTTATGCATACTGTTACCACAGTTATCACTGGACTTTCAATGGGTATTACCGTGCTCGTTGGCAGAAGGATCGGCGAAAAGCGTCCCGAGCTGGCAGGTAAGGCTATCGGCGCGGGTATTGCGCTGTTTACAATAATGACTGTTATACTTACCGTATTGGTCGTATCAGGTGCTGAATGGCTCTCTGCTCTCATGAAAGCTCCCGAGGAAGCATTCAGCCAGACTGTTGCTTATACCCGCATATGTGGTGTTGGCATGATATTTATTGTAGCTTACAACGTGCTGGGTAGTATATTCAGAGGAATAGGCGATTCAACCACGCCGCTTATAACGGTTGCGGTGGCTTGTGCGGTAAATATTGTTGGCGATCTGCTTTTTGTAGCTGTGTTTGATATGGGTACAGCGGGTGCGGCATATGCTACTATACTTGCTCAGGCGCTAAGCGTTGTAATTTCTCTTTTGATAATAAGAAAAAAACAGCTTCCGTTTGAATTCTCGGTAAAGGACATCAGATTAGAGAAGAACATTATAAAAGAAGAAGTAAAAATAGGCGCACCGGTTGCACTTCAGGATCTTCTTGTGGGTATGTCATTCCTTGTGATCCAGGCTATAGTAAATTCGATCGACGTTATTGCGTCTGCGGCTACCGGTGTTGGCTCAAAGGTCTGCTCATTCCTTATGCTTGTGCCGTCTGCATACAGTATGTCAATGTCCGCATTTGTTGCGCAGAATCTTGGCGCCCAAAAGCCCGAAAGAGCAAAAAAGGCTTTGTACTACGGAATAATTACATCCTTTGTAGTGGGTGGATTGATGTCATGGCTTTCTATCGGTCACGGTGATCTGCTCGCAAGCATATTTGACGATGATGCTGCAGTTATTGCTTCTGCTCACAGCTATTTGAAGGCTTACGGCATCGACTGCCTTATGACGCCATTCTTATTTTGCTTCATTGGCTATTTCAACGGACATTCAAGGACTGTATTCGTTATGCTACAGGGCCTTATAGGTGCTTTTGGGGTAAGGATACCCGTTGCTTACTTAATGAGCCTGAGAGATGGCGCACAGTTATTTGATATCGCGCTTGCAACACCTGCTTCCACAGTTGTTCAGATCATAATGTGCATAGCGATGTTTGTTTTTATAAATAGAAAAATAACTAAAAACAGAGATTTATCTCAAATTTATTCTTAAAATTATTGACAAATTTTGCAGAAAAGTATATAATTAATATGATGCATTAGTGTGCATTAAAACAAATAAAGAGGAAAACGGTAACACAAAATGAACGAGGAATTCTTTTTTCACCTGTTGAAGCTTTTGCTTGGATTGTCATTCTTCATGTTCGGCATGAAGGTAATGTCCGATAATCTCGAACGTCTTTCCGGTGGTCAGCTGGAAAAGATGCTTAAGAAGGCAACGTCAGTGCCGATAGTCAGCCTTATGCTTGGTGCGGCAATTACGATTGCTATTCAGTCGTCTTCCGCAACAACTGTAATGCTTGTAGGTCTTGTTAACTCAGGAATTATGACATTCAGCCAGACCATTGCTGTAATTTTCGGTGCCAATATCGGTACTACGCTTACTGCATGGATACTTTCACTCTCCGGAATTGACAGTGACAATTTCGTTATTCAGATGATAAAGCCGGAGAATTTCTCCCCCATACTTGCATTTATCGGTATTGCAATGTGTATGTTCTCAAAGAAAGAAAAGAGAAACAACATAGGTACAATATTCGTAGGCTTTGCCGTGCTTATGTACGGTATGGAATTTATGACGGATGCGGTAAGCCCTTTGCAGGACGTTCCTGAATTCAGAGAGCTTATGGTAAGCTTCAGCAATCCGTTGATAGGTGTTATTGTTGGTGCGCTGTTTACGGCTATAATACAGAGCTCTGCTGCTTCTGTGGGTATTCTTCAGGCGCTCTCAATTACAGGCAGTGTATCGTACGGAATTGCAATTCCGATCATTATGGGTCAGAATATTGGTACTTGTATCACGTCTGTAATATCAAGTATCGGCACAAGCACACAGGCTAAGCGCGTTGCAGTAGTCCATACTCTCATAAACGTTCTTGCTACAGTATTTGTTTTGATAGTGTTCTATTCATTGCATCTCATCATAGGCTTTGAATTTATGACAATGCCCATTGATCCTACGATGATAGCTCTTGTACATACAATATTCAACGTTGTTGCGACCGCCGTTCTTATGCCTTGCACAAAGCTCCTTGTAAAGCTTACGGAATGGCTTGTAAAGGACAAAGCGGCAAGTGCATCCGTGCCGGTGCTTTACCTTGATGAACGTCTTTTGCTCTCTCCCTCCATTGCGGTTGGTGAGTGCGACAACGCTACAAAGCGAATGATGCGTTTGTCAAAGGAAAGCTTGTTCATGGGCATGACGTTGTTTGATAAATACGATCAGACGACTTATGATAAGGTTAAGAAGCTTGAGGATGACGTCGACATTTACGAGGATAAGCTCGGATCATATCTCGTTAAGCTTTCCTCAAAGGAGCTTTCCGAGAGAGATTCAAAGACGGTTTCAAAAATGCTTCATACTATCGGCAATTTTGAACGTTTGAGTGACCATGCTGTTGGTCTTGCAAAGGCAACAAAAGAGATGGCGGACAAGGGAATATCATTCTCTGCGAATGCTAAGTCCGAGCTCAGGGTCCTTGCGGATGCCATTACAGAGATACTTATTATTACGGGTAACGCATACGAAACAAATAACACTACTTTGGCAGGTCTTGTAGAGCCTCTTGAGCAGGTTATTGATAATCTTACAACGAGCATTAAGAGTAACCATATTGCCCGCGTGAGAAAGGGCGAATGCTCCATTGAGTTGGGCTTTATTCTTCACGACGTTCTCGGTAATTACCAGAGAGTTTCCGACCATTGCTCCAATATCGCAGTTGCTATCATTGAGGCAGAGAAGAACAGCTTTGATACTCACAAGTACCTCAACGATTATAAGTATGGCAATGAAGACTTTAACCTTGCATTTGAAAGCTTTGCAGAAAAGTACAGACTTGCAAAATAATATTTCAGGAGAATTAGTTTAATGAGCATTAATATACCTCGTCCGGAGTATCCCAGACCGCAATTTGTTCGTCCGGATTGGATAAATCTTAACGGTAAGTGGGAGTATATGACTGACCGTGCAGGTAGCGGTCATGACAGAGGCTTTAATAAGCCCGATGCTGTATTTACAGAGGAGATAATAGTTCCTTTCTGCAGGGAAAGCGAGCTTTCGGGCATAAATGATAAGGATTTTTGCAGTAACGTCTGGTACAGAAAAAAGATAAACGTTCCTGCACGTTGGAGAGAAAACGGCAAAAGAACCATTCTTCATATCGGTGCGTGCGATTACACAACAGTAGTGTACGTAAACGGTAACAGGGTGGGCAAGCATTTTGGCGGATACGTTTCATTCTCGTTTGATATTACGGATCACCTTGAAGGCGAAGAAAACGTAGTTACGATCTGGGTTGAGGACATCACAAAGTCCGGCGCACAGCCCTCGGGCAAGCAGTCCGATACTTTCCATTCACGTGGCTGTGTCTACACAAGAACGACCGGTATCTGGCAGACTGTATGGCTTGAAAACGTTGAAAGAAATTACGTTGTCAATACAAAATATTATCCGGACCTCTACAACAAGCAGGTAGTTATTGAAGCTACAGTTGCAGGTGATGAGGGTGTTGAATTCAAGGCGGAGGCTTTCTTTGCAGGTCAAAAGATGGGCAAGGGTAAGACTACGTCCCACGGCGGAAAGGTAAAACTTACAGTACCACTCAAGGAGCTTTATCTTTGGGAGGTAGGCTGCGGCAGACTTTACGACCTTGAGATAACATACGGTAACGATATGGTCATGAGCTATTTTGGTATGCGCGAAATAGAAAACAGGGCAGGCATCGTTTACATTAACGGAAAACCTATATTCCAGAGATTGGTGCTTGACCAGGGCTTCTACCCCGACGGTATTTACACAGCTCCCACGTTGCAGGCTCTTGAAAACGATATTGATATGTCAATTGCTTGCGGATTTAACGGCGCAAGATTGCATCAGAAGGTGTTTGAACCCATATTCCTCTCTCTTTGTGACAAAAAGGGCTATATCGTTTGGGGCGAGCACGCTAACTGGGGTATGGATGTAAGCGCACAAGGCGTTTACGAGGCGTTTTTGCCCGAATGGATGGAGATATTAAAGCGCGACTTTAACCATCCTGCTATAATCGGCTGGTGCCCGTTGAATGAAACTGAGCCCGACATCAATAAGACGTTTGTAAAGCTGCTTTACGACGTTACAAAGAGCTTTGACACAACAAGAGTATTTATAGACGGCTCGGGATGGACACACGTTAACGGCGCGTCCGACATATGGGACTTGCATTGCTACGAACAGGATCCCGAAAAGTTCAAGGCTCGTATCGAAAAATTTATAGACGGTGGCGAAGCAAATCTTCACCCATGGAGAGAACATCAGTTCATTAGCGGATGTACGTTTGTGAGCGAATACGGCGGCATTCGTTGGACACTTGAGGAGTCAAGCGGCTGGGGCTACGGCGAAGCACCTACAACGGATAATGATTTTATCCAAAGATTCAAGGGTCTTACCGAGGCTATACTTTTCCACCCCCAATATGGGCGGACTTTGTTATACACAGCTTACTGACGTTGAGCAGGAGGTAAACGGTCTTTATACGTACGATCGCAGACCTAAGTTTGACGTAGAGATTTTCAGAGAGATACTTTCTCAGCCGGCCGCAATTGAGCACGCTGATGAAGCGGATGATTAATGGGAGGAAAATATAATGTCATTTATAATTGAGCCTGCAAAAAAGGTTCCTATAATATATGAAGCAGACGTTTGCGTTATCGGCGGCTCAGCAACGGGTGTTTTTGCTGCTGTAAGAGCTGCAAGACTTGGAGCAAGAGTTGTTATTGTTGAAAAGCAGAACAGCTTTGGCGGTGTAGCAACAAACGGTCTTGTTGCGGTATGGCATACGTTCAATGACAAGACGGGTAAGAATCAGATCATTTCGGGACTTACAGAAGAAGTAGTAAATCGAATCGATCCGATCGACTCACAGCCGGGTGACTGCAATACACATTTCTTTAATCCTCATGAGATGAAGATAGAGCTTGATGCCATGCTCAAGGAGCAAAACGTAAAAATATATCTCCATACTTATTATGCAGGGCTTATTACGGACGGCAACAGAATAGATTGCGTTCTTGTGGAGAACAAGGACGGCAGAGGCGCAATTAAGGCGAGATTCTTTGTGGATGCTACGGGTGACGGTGACCTTTGCCGAGATCTTGGTGTTGAGCACTACGTTAACGATAATATTCAGCCTCCTTCAGCTGTTATGCTTGTTCAGGGCAAAGCTCCTGCGATGGGTCAGTCGGGTTTGCTTCATGAGCATCACAAGGAATTTGATATGGATGACGACTGGGGCTGGACAACCGATCTTCCCGGACTTTTGAATATGGAGATGAGAGCTGATACTCACATATTCAACGTTATGTGTAATAAAGCTGACGATCTTACAAAGGCTGAGATCGAGGGCAGAGAAAAAATGCGCAAGATCATCCGCATGCTCAGAAAATACGGTGATCCGGAGCAGGTTTATTCAATCGTTGCGGCTTGTTCTTATATCGGTATAAGAGATACTTATCACTACAAAACAAAGTACCAGGCAAATTATCTGGAGCTTCTTTTGGGTAAGAATTATGATGATAATATTCTTAACGGTACTTATAATATTGACGTTCACCACAAGGAACGCGGCATTATGTTCATGCAGTTTGACGGTACTTACACTCAGGAATCTACCGACGGTACAATTTATCACGGCAACTGGAGAAAGGAAAACGGTATTGACCCGAATCTTCCTGTGCCTACTTGTTATCACTTGCCATTCAAGTGCTTGGTAGGTGAGAAGTACGAGAATATCATTGCTGCAGGCAGAATGATCAATGCCGATCAGCCTTCATTTGGTGCACTCAGAGTTATGGTAAATCTCAACCAGATCGGTGAAGCGGCGGGTGTTGCGGCATTTGTTGCTTGCGATCAGAATAAATCCGTACAGGATATCAACGGTGTTGACGTTGCAAAGCTCCTCTCAAAGGGTGGCTCTGCTAACTTGGGTTAATTGATAAAAAGCTCTCCTTAACAAAAGGAGAGCTTAATTTTCCAAAGGAGAAATAATGAAAATTGCAGTATTGGGCTTTAGCGGATCGGGAAAATCCACCCTCGCGAGGAAAATAGGCGAAGCAAAGGGTTTGCCAGTGCTCCATTTTGACAGTGTGCATTTTTTGCCGGGCTGGCAAATAAGACCTGCTGAGGAAAAGCTTAAGATAACTCAGGATTTCTTGAACACAAATTCCGAGTGGGTGATAGACGGAAATTATAAAAAGCTTTTCTTTGACAGACGAATGGATGAGGCGGACAATATAATCATTCTCCGTTTTAACAGATTTGCAAGTCTTTGGCGCGTTATAAAGCGATATTTTAAGTTCAAGGGTACTTCGCGCCCGGATATTGGGCAAGACTGCAATGAAAAGCTCGATTGGGAATTTGTCAAGTGGGTGCTAAGGGACGGCAGAAAGAGATCCGCATATGAGCTTTTTGATGAATTATGCAAAAAATATCCGCAAAAGACCATTATGGTAAAAAATCAAAGACAGCTCAATAAAGTTTACAAAGACTTTGGCGCAGAGCAGGAGTATTGAGAATGGGTATGATAAAAAACGTAATATTTGATTTTGGACAAGTGCTTATCCATTTTGATCCAAAGTATATGGTTGAAAAATACGTTACGGATGAGGAAGATTCAAAGCTTCTTCAAGACGTAATTTTTGACAGACTGTACTGGGACAAGCTTGATGCAGGTACAATAAGCGATGCAGAGGTTGTTGAGGCGTGCAAGCAAAGAGTGCCCGAAAGGCTGCACAATGCAGTTTCGGACATATATTATAACTGGATATATAATATACCCGAAATTGACGGAATGCGGGACGTTATAGCCTTTGCAAAAGAAAAGCTTTGCGCGGGAGTATATCTCTTGTCAAATATATGTGAGTATTTTGCTGACCACGCTGATGAGATCCCAATACTTAAAGAGATTGACGGCTGTGTGTTTTCTGCTGTGTGCGGCAACACAAAGCCAAATGCTGAGATTTTTGAGTATATCTGCGATAAATACGGCTTGATACCGTCCCAAACTTTGTTTATTGACGACAGCAAAAAGAATATCGATGGCGCAATAGCTTATGGGCTCAACGGTTATTTGTTTGATGGGGATGCAAAAAAGCTAAAAGAATATCTGAAGACTCTGGTATAAATAAAGGACGAAGAATTTGATTTTCTTCGTCCTTTACTGTCAATGATCCTTATGCAAACTCAATATCAATAAATTTGTTTTTGATATCACACTCAACGTATGAGTAAATACCGTTTCTTGTAACCTTAAGCTCGTTGCCGTTGTCGTCAAATACCTTTATCGGTTTATCGCTTGCAAAGCCTATCTTGCCGCCCTCGTAAAGCTCAACCGTATTTCTTCTGCGAGAAATAACTGCTTTTACACCTACAAAGAGGTCTGTTCTGCCGAGGACCGTGATACCGCTTTCGTGGCAGGGAACGAATGTGTAAAGTCTTAATTCGTCGTTATCCTTGAGTGTAACTTCGAGCTTTTCATCGCTGTTGATGTAACCGCATTCGCCGCTGAAGTATTCGTAGTAAACGTATTTTCCGTCGGCAAGGTCAGCATCCTTGGGTGAAACGGAGCCCGAAACTGCTCTGTTTTCGCCGTCGATATTATACATTGCCACAAGACCTGCCGTGCCTGCCTTGTTGAATATCTTAAAGGGCTTTAAGCTATCCTTTGGATCATGAAAAAGACAGTCGACCGTAGGAATACAGCTTATGTCACACATTGGCAATCTGCCGTCGCTGAACACTATTCTCTTGAATATCTCGGGACGTGATCTGCCTATCTTATCACTTACGTAAACGGGACCGCCGCTGATTGCACGGCAAAGACTGTTCTTTACAGCCTGCTCATCGTCCGACCACCACATATCCCAGTCGTTGTAATAATACTGTCCCTGCAAAAGACCGTTGTACGAGCATTGCGTCACGTTGTGATAGAACCAAGGTCTGCTTTCGGGCTGGAAGTCATCTGAGCAACGTGTAATTGCGCTGTTACGTCTGTTGAACATACATTCGGAGGGCATACACATACAGTTGATGAGAGCACCGTCAAAATTTGAGCCCGTTGTGCTGTCAATAGCCGCCTGCATATCTCTACCTGTTTTACCTATGGGTGCAACGTTTCTGTAATGATACTCGTGAACGCCCTGATCGTCGATCTTAACGAATTCACCACCCCAAGATCTTATTCTGCTGCAGAAATCGTCAAGCACGTTGAATGCAGACTTGAGGTCAGGCTTAAGCATATTAAGACCTGCCTTTGTGTGGGCGATGAACGTATCATCCTTGTGCTGCATGGCTGCCTCGCCGTTGTGACCAAGACCGCCCCAATAACCGGGCAACGGGAACCATATACCAACGTGGGGAATACCTGCCTTCTTCATATCCTCAATACATGCGCCCATGCCGTTGGGGAATCTTACAGGGCAAGCATTGAATGAGCGCATTGCGGATTCGTGCATGTAGATGCCCATAACGCTGCCTTCAAAACCGCCGTCATCATCCTCGGGAACGTCCAAAAGGTGGGGACAGTCAGCCCACATATCGTCGATGATGGCGTAATTTATCGGAATGCCCTTTGACTTGAACTCGGTTGCCTTTTCAACCAAGCCCTTGTGGCTTACGTGTATATGCATTGAATCCCATGAGCACCAACCAATGTATTGGAATAAATCGGGGAGTCTGCGCTCATCACGCATCTTAAGACCGTTGTTGAGAAGCTTTGCAATAGCCTTTGCGCTTCTGCGGAGCAATTCCAAGGGATCTTTGTCTGTGGAATATATAAAAGCAAGCTGATTGTTACATTCGCTAATAAAGGAGCAGTTTGTGAACGTGTAGAACTCAAATCCGCCCTCGCATCCCTTTATCAGCGTTTTGTATTCGCTGTCGCAAACGGGTGTAAGGCAATGATATGTGTCACCGTCCTTGATCAAAAGCTGTTGTGTACCCTGAGGGATCTTTGAAAAATCGTTTCCAAAGTTTGGCTCACTCCAGAACATTGAGAACATATAAACCGAGAGGTACTCAACGTCAAAAATCTTCTGCTCGCAGAAAAGCGAGATACCGTCCTGGTAATCAAAGCCATCCCTGCAGAAGCCGTCAACGTAACAAGCGGTAACGCCGTATGCTTCCTTAAAACTCCATTTAACAGATGCATTGTGATTAGCTTCGCCATTGCCCAACTGCCATTTCTCACCCTTGCTGTTCAAAACGGTGAGCTTAAGATCGTTTATTAAATTCATAGTGTATCCTTTCATTTTCGTAATGTTGCATTTTTGAAATGCTGCAAAACTGCATTGTTTTTATCTTGTAATTCAATTTTATCGGTGAATTGAAGTCCCACGCTTTCATATTTTGCTCCTGCAAGATTATTGTATGGCAAAAGCTCGACTTTTTCTTCACCCACAAATTCGGATATTGCGCCTAAGTTCTCTGCTGTATCGGTTATTCCGGGTATCAACGGTATTCTGAAGGTGTGTGGAATGCCCGATTCCATAAGGATTCTTGCGTTTTTTAATATAATATCGTTTTCAACGCCGGTATATTTTTTGTGGAGCTCGCGGTCAAAGAGCTTTATATCCATAAACACAAAGTCGCACAGATTTATCACCGTTTCAAATGCCTTAGTTGATGCAAATCCGCAGGTTTCTATCGTAGTGTGGATATTACCCTTAAGTGCTTTGAGTATTTCAGCCGTAAACTCCCATTGCATCAGCGGCTCTCCGCCCGAGATCGTAACACCGCCGTTAAGTGCGTTGAATACGTCCTTTTGTTTAAGGAGCTTTGCGGCAAGTGCGTCACTTTCCCATTCAACCCCCGCAATCGATATAAGATTGCACGGACAAACGTGAAGGCATCTGCCAAAGGCTTTGCAATCCTCATGCTCGCAGGGCTTTTTGCACAATCCGCAATTTAGACAGCCCTTCTTTTTTACAAATAACTGCTTTTGTGGGGAAAGCCCCTCGGGATTGTGGCACCATATGCATCTTAACGGGCAACCCTTCATAAAGATCGTGGTTCTGAT
This sequence comes from Clostridiales bacterium, assembly GCA_015056475.1. Lineage (GTDB taxonomy): Bacteria > Bacillota > Clostridia > HGM11327 > HGM11327 > SIG351. The sequence continues at coordinate 8,006 of SVGF01000013.1, read as the reverse complement.
GCCGTTGCCGTCGTTCAACGCAAATTCCTTTATGTCGAATACTATTCCTTTCATTAAACGGAATACTCCTGACGCGCCATAACGTGATCCTGATATGGCTTATCAAGCTCAACGAAATATGCCGACCAACCCCAGATCCTCACGACTAACTGCTTGTAAAGCTCGGGATGGAGCTGTGCATCCTTCATCTTTTCAAGGTTTACCGCATTGAGCTGAAGCTGATGTCCACCGTTGAGCACGAAGAATCTTATAAGGGATGCGACCTTCTTTGTGTTTTCATCCGAATTGAATATGCCCGAAGCAAACTCAAGCGTAAGCGGTCCGCCGTTAATTGTGCGCGAAACGTTGGGCTTTGTGAATGATTGAATTACGGAGATGGGCCCGTCGATCTTTGTAAAAAGATTGGGTGAATAGTTTGTACCAAGGGGCTCGCCCTTTCTTCTGCCGTCAGCAGTAGCGCCTATTACGTCTGCAAACCACAAATAGAACATTGCTGTGCCCGTGCCTGCACGCCATACACCGCCAAATTCATTCTTTCTGCCCTCAAGCGCATCCGCAAAGCTATCCATTATCTTGCAAGCGATGCTGTCAGCGGCATCGTCGTTCGTACCCATTTTTGGGGCTTCAAAACGCAATTTATGCATAAGCTCGGGATCGTTTGCAAAATCGGTGTCGAGTGCTGTGATCAATTTTTCGGGCGAAACGCTCTTTTCGTCATACACGTACTTTTTTATTGCGGCGAGTGAATCCGCGGCGCACGCAATGCCGCAACCGTGAATGCCGTAATTATTGTATTTTTTATCATCGCGAAGAATATCCATAAAATGAGAGGGCGCAATCCAGATGTTCTCTTTCTCGTTCATAATTTTTTCGCAATCACGTTTTATCTGGTCGTCAACGGCGTTCATAAGCCCGTCAAAGCTTTCTCCATTGGGGAGATAACGCCTTACTGCTCTGTCAACCGAAAGCGGCAGATTAAGCGCGCCGATGTTTGCAATGTCGTTACCAACTCCGGGGATAATGAATTCCCAGCAAGCCGCAACAACGTAATTTACTGCATCCTCCTTTGCATAGCCGAGCTTTTCAAGGGCGGGAATAACGACGTCGTCATTTTCATACTGAGGGAAGCCAAGGCCTACCTTTGTGAGCCCTGTAGCTCTTTCGTATATTTCAATAGGCGTTTTTGACGATACGCGGAGGTTTATTTTAGGGTCGATAAGCTTTAAGTTCTTGCTTGCGGTAAGGCAGATATCAGAAAGCTCGTTAAAACAATCGTTACCGTCAATATCCGTGCCGCCGAGCACAAGGCTCTGCCCGTTGTCGCCCTGTTGAACGCCCATATAAAGGTCGCTGTCCTTATTGAATGAAAGGAAGAAATCCTCAATAAGCTCAAGCGCTGAATCAAGCGTATGGGTGCCGTTATCTATATCCTGCTTAAAATAAGGGTACATAAATTGGTCGAATCTGCCGACTGTGTTATGATACTCTCCCTCTATCCAGAGTGTGTAGTGCAGAATTCTGAAAAATTGAAGAGCCTCAACAAGATTTCTTGCACCGTAACGAGGAACTCTTTCGAGTGTGGCGGCAACGTCGGTCCTGCCAAGCTTTACAGCCTCGTCCTTATATCTGTCACAAAGAGAAATGATTGCGTTTATGGCTCTTTTTTGGTAATCGTTGCATTCATCAAGCCTTGCAAGAAGTCCAAGCTTGATCGTCTTTTCGTAATCGGGGCAGAGGTTTGAAACGTAGCCGTTCTCATGAATGTAATGCTTACTTTTGATCTGTGCCCATTCGTCTGAGGTAAAGCAATCGGGAATGGTGGCAACCGTCCTCATCAGAACGATCTTTTCGTCGGGGTGAATGTGAGGAACTTCAAGCGCTAAAAGCCGTTCGAGCCTTTGGCAGACTCTTTCTTCGGGGGAGAGCCCCTTTGAACTGAATTCCGTTGAAAGATCTATTTTGCAAGGTTCTCTGAATGCGTGATGCGCCTTGTCAATAACGTAATAATTATATAAAGTACTGTTCATACGATCTCCTTTTTATATTATTTATAATATTATAACAAAAGAGGAATTTTTTTTCAACTATTTTTAAAAAATATATTCTCAATCATAAATAAAAAATCGGATGGGTCACCGCCATCCGATCATTATAGCTTTATTCAACTGAAATATTTGTGCAATCCTGTATCATTATGGGGTTATCCAACGTGGTACAAATATTGTTTTTGAGCACAAGTCCGTCAACGTTTCTTATATACATGGCGTTACCGCAGTTTGGTGCGTATATAACGTTGTTTTCTATAACCACGTTTTTGATAGACTGGCCCTTTGCGTTACCGCAGTCCGCCTTAACGTAAATACCCGCTGTTCTGTTTTTATCTACCCTTGGATCTATTATAAGATTGTTTCGGATTATAACGTTTGCCGGGCACACACCTTCATACCAATAGGATTCTGCGGCAATAGCAATAGCTGTGCCGTTGACGTCGCGGAGAATATTGTTCTCTATGAGCGCCTTTCTTGTTTTGATGAGGATACTTCGTGCAAAGTGCTCGCTTGCCATGCATCCCGTGATCTCCACCTCGGGCAATCTTGTGATGTCAGCCATCATAAGCCCGTCGGTATTTTGTGGGAGATCATGGTCAAGTGTAACCTTGCACATCCATTCTTCGTGCATGGGTTCAACTGCCAAAACCTTGAAAGTATCTACGTTTTCGAGTGTTTCAAAGCTTGTAAGCTCCATCATATCGCCAACGTCGGGGTAGTCAAGGGTCTGAGCATGAGTGCCATCGGGTGTTTTTTCCTGCAGGTAGCATACGTTTGGTGCCTCGCGCTTAATTATAGCATGGTAATATCCGTGAACGTTAACAAAGTCATCGCCCTGTGCGTAGAATTTGCAGTCCTTCATCTTGAGTAAGCCCTTGATCGAAGTAAAGTGCGTAGCGTCTGTATTTGTTGACATATGATGTCCCTGAGAGGGCACTACCTGCAATCTTGTCATGGTGATATTTTCGCTTCTGTTGCCCACTATACCCATACCTGGCTGTGAGTGTATAGTGACGTCGGTAATCTTTATGTCCTTACTGAATTCCACCAAAATAGCAGGGCGAGAGTGGAACGTGTGAACAACGTAGTATTCAATATCGGGAGTGATGTTTCCGTGCCCCTTTGCTCTTACGTGGTGCTCATCAATGAACCTAAGATCATCAAAGAATGAGCCTCGCTCAATTACCTGCTTAACGGGATTCCAGATGTGATTTCTGAGGCTCATCGGAGATTTGGGGGTAATGGGGCATTCCTCGTCAAACACCAAAGTGCAGTCAAAGCAACCGTCGTCTGTGAATTCGTCTGCAATAATAACGCTTGCCTTACTGTAGGGCTTTCTCTTGTGATCGATAGCAAAGCCCAAAACCTCAACGTTTTCACAGTTTGTTATTGAAACGGGCTCCATAAAGCCGTCAACCATAAACATAGCACCGTAAGCTTCGATTCTGCAGTCCTTTAAGCCGTCAAGGTGAATACCTCTTGTGTATTCGTATTTGGGGTTGAACATTGTTCTTTGCGGATTACCGCCGTAAACACCGTCCATAACCTTTTTTTGCTCTGCTCTTGCAAGCTCGCTTGTTATGTTATATACACGGGGCTCAACAACGAGCGTTGTACCGGGATTAGCCCTCATATCGGCAATAGCGTTTGCGAATATCTCGCGGTCATCGTTACCTGAGTAATTTTTGAGATAAATTTTTTTGTTTGTCATATTATTCTCCTATAATTTGATGTTAGTACAGTTCTTTATTATAACAGCATCGTTTTGTACTGTGCATTTATTATTGGACAAAACTACTCCGTCAATATTTTTTAACTCTATTGCGTGGTCGCATCTTGGTGCGTGAATAACGTTATTGGATATGCTGACGTTTTTAATGGGATACCCCTTGGGATCGTCACATTTTATTCTTACGGATATTCCCGCTACCTTGTCACAGGATCTGTCTTCGGTGATAACGTTATTTCTTATAACGATATTTTGCGGATTTGCACCTTCATACCACGATGCTTCCGAAGCCACAACGATTGCAGTGCTGTCTATATTACAAAATACGTTTTGCTCTATTATGGCGCAGCGCGTCTTAATCATTGCTCCTCTTGCGTAATGGTTAGCTGCGTAACAGCCTCTGATCTCAACCTCGGGCAATCTTGTAACGTCGCACATTACCGTGTTTTTTGTGTTATCGGGCAGATCGTGATCAAGAGTTACCTTACACTTCCATTCGTTGGGCAAAGGCTCAACGTCAACCACCTTAAAGGAATCTATTGTTTTGAGTGTTCTGAAATCGGATAACTCAAGAACGTCACCTACATCGGGGTAATCAAGCGTTTGTGCGTGAGTGCCGTCGGGCGTTTTCTCTTGGATATAACATATTCTCGGTGAAACGCGTTCGATTATCTTTTGATAATAGCCGTGAACGTTTGTAAAATCATCACCGCAGCCTACGAATCTGTAATTCTCTATGATCAATTTGCCTTTGATCGACGTAAAATGAGTTGCATCGGTGTTTGTGGATATCTTATGTCCGTCTGACGGGACGATATTAACAGAATTAAGCGTGATATTCTCGCTCCTGTTACCGACAATACCCATTCCGGGCTGGGAATGTATACTGATATCTTGCAAAGTTATATTGCAAGAGTATTCAATAAGAACAGCAGGCCTTGAATGGTATGTGTGAACGGTATAAAACTCACTTCCAACGTCAAATCTGCCGTCATCCTTGATCAAAATGATATGTCTTTCGTCAATGTAAGTGTAAAGCTCCTCATCAATATAATCCTCCCATGCAAGAGCATTGGTTGCAGGGTTGAATAAAACGTATCTCAACCTTGCGGGGGTATTTTGCTTTATTGGGTGAGCTTCATCAAATTCAAGATAGAGCTTTTTTTCAGATGAGTTTGGCACATCTTCAACCTGTGTTACGGTTGCCTTGCTGTAGGGCTTTCTTTTATGATCTATGGCAAAACCGCACACGAGAGTGTTTTCGCAGTTGGTTATTGAAATAGGCTCCATAAAGCCGTCAACCATTACGGTAGCGCCGTAGGCCTCGATCCTGCAATCCTTCAAGCCGTCAAAATGAATACCGCGGGTAAAAGTGTAGTCAGGCTTGAACATAACAACCATGGGGTCTTCGCCGTAGGCACCGTCCATAACCTGTTCTTGTGCGTTTCTAGCCAATTCACTGGTTATGTTGTATACACGGGGCTCAACAACAAGTGTCGTGCCGGGATTAGCTCTCATATAAGCAATGGCATTTGCAAAGATCTCGCTATCATCTTTACCGCAAAAATCAGTCAGGCGTATTGCTTTTGATATGTCTTTCACATGCAAACTCCTATTTATCTGTTTATATAGAGGTATACATCCTGTTCTTCTTCATCAAACAAGTTACCTTCATAATAGTAGAAGGTTGAATCCTTTTCTGCACCGAGGGAGTTAAAGAATCCCATAGTATCGCTTGAATAGGGATAGAGTGCAGGTCCGCCTGTGTTATCGATTGAGTTTTCTGCACCCTTGATGTAGTATTTTGACGTACCGAGAACGTAAGTGTTGTTTGACGTTGTAATTCCTTTCTTTTGATCTAAAACCTTGATGCATCTTGTGTAATGAGCAAACGATGAAGTATACATAAATACGTTATTGCTCATTTCGGTGTCAACAAATACCTGCCCCGGAGCCTTTCCGCCAAGACAGCCAAAGCTTCCGTTTTTGCAAGGACGCTGGTGACCAAAGTGATAACCTGAATAGAAAAGGTAGTTGCCGCAGAATTTGGAATCCTTTACGCAGTTGACGTACGGCTCATCAGCTTTGTTCGGAGGATTGGAATTCCACAACTCAAGCGGAGAATTTGTATATGCCATAACGTTGTCGCAGTATTCAGCACGTGCCATATGCACAGGGTATTCAGGATTCCATCCTGCAACTTGAGTGGTTAGACCTGCATCGTAGCACTGATATACAATGCAGTTATTGATGTACTGACCGTTGCAGATGCCCCAGTTTTCCACAGCATTTCCGTATCTTGTTACGTCCAGTGGCTCAGTACCCTGCAAGCTGCCGCCTACCCAGCCCAGAATACAATTCTGAATGGTGACGTTATCGGCATCGCCCGTTGTTATTCCGTGAGAGCCGCAATACTTGACTGCGATATTGTCGATAAGTATATCCTTTGATTCTGAGCATCTTATTACGTTACCTCTCTTGGCAAGGATTATCTCATTAAAATATTCAGCAGGATTGCCTTTGTCAAAATAAAGATATAGCTTTCCGTCTATGGGGTCGTGCAAAAATTCAAGATTGTGCAAAAGCGCCTCTGCAGGGCTTGTGCAGTAAGTATCTCCCGAGTGGAAAACGTCACCCATTCCGTTTGTTACCATTCCGCAATCAACCGTTTTAACGTTCGGGAGGAATGGAGAGCACGGATCGTGCGGTGTAACCTTAATGCCAAAGCCTTTACCGTCGTCAAATATTATATTACCTACGTCGGAATAACGGTTGCCAACGTCGTAATTATACACCCAGATATTTTTGTAGTGAGTTCTGGACCAATCGTCGGGACTACCGGCATATGCGCAGTTTGTAAACATGGGCTTGTAGCCTTCACCGTAAGCAGAGTAGGTAACACCCGACCTCATCATAAGCGCGTAATCACCGGACATTCTTGAATGAAATACGGAATTCCATCTGCAGCCGCGCTCAAAGAATACACCGTCACCCTCGTTAACTGTGCCGTCATTCTGTGCAACGTGGAGTCTGCCAATGGTTTTCCATGGAGTTGCTTCGCTTCTTCCGTCGTTAAAGTCATCACCATTTGCGGAAATATAAAAGCAGTTGCCCTTGATATCACTCGGCGAGATGGATTTTGCATTAAGTATCTTATCAGCATGAGCCTTTGCCTTTGCAAAGATCTCCTGTTCTTTTTCTTTTGTAAAAGGGATGAATTCAGCTTTGTTATATGAAGGATATTGCTGTGCATAATCTTCAACTGTCATAATTTTGTCAGCCATAATAAACTCCTTAACTAAAATAGTATTGATACTATTGTAACAAATTTATTTGTAAATTTCAAGCCCTTTTTATAAATAAATCTCCCGACAAAATTCTGTCGGGAGAAATGATTTATCTCTTTTCGATTCTGAAAATGTTGAGCTGACCGGGGTAGAGCCAAACGCCGTCCCAATGAGCTTCGGTCTTGCCATCTCTGTATTCTTCATTATGCTGAATAACCTGAATGTCATTGCCGTTTTTACGCAACCAGATGAGCTTGTACTGATCTCTGTCAAACTCGGGTCTGAATACGCCGGGCTTTGTGAATGATGCGTTTACGAGAACGAGGTATTCTTTGCCTTCGTCATCCTCAAAGAATGCAACCATACCGTTTTCGGTAGCTCTTACTGTCTTGATCACCGGATGCTCGCCAAATGGGAGAGTTGTGTAACCGCCCCAAGCCTTGTCTGTAAAGTATGTTGACTTGTGCTTGAGGTTCATGAAATACTGACCGTATTCATCCTGGAAAAGTCTGTTAGCGCGCAAGAACCTGTTATAAGTTTCTGTCTGATTGCCGTATTCGTCGATGGGTGAGCTATGGTAGTTTGTGGGGCTGTGCCAACGATCGCTCAATCTGAACCAGCAGATACCCTTACTACCGCAGGCAACAGCTGTTGTTATCTGCCACATAAGATCATAGAAAGAAGGCACTCTGAACATATAGTGAGCACTTGAAAGCTGTGTATTCCAGAATCCGATACCTGCGTTTTCTGCTGCGTGGCTCAAAACTCTTAAGTTTTTGAAGTATGATTCAACACCGTTGTCATCAACCATCTGATCGTAGTGACCGTAGCAGAAATAATCAAATCCTGTATCTTCGGCAAGGTCCTTTGTCCATTCAACAAAGTTCATGCCACCGTAAAGCTCATCGGGTCTGTCCGCCATGCCGCAACCAAAATTGATGT
>SVGF01000135.1 GCA_015056475.1 Clostridiales bacterium | reverse complement strand
TTCGTTGAGAACGGCACAGCTATCATGTTCATCACACATGACCTCGGCGTTATCAACGAAATGGCTGACGACGTTGTAGTTATGTACTGCGGTCAGGTTGTTGAGCAAGCACCTGCAAGATTGATATTCGCTGACTGCGAGCAGAGCCATCCCTACACCGAAGGCTTGATGTTCTCTATCCCCAGACTCAATGACGATCGTAGCAAGCTTGATCCTATTCCCGGCGTTGTGCCCCATCCGCTTGATCTTCCCAAGGGCTGCAAGTTTGCACCCAGATGTAAGTATTGCACAAAGAAGTGCTTGGAGGAGGAGCCCGAGCTTAAGAAGGTTGCGGATAATCAGTATGTAAGATGCTTCTATCCCGAAAAGAAAGAAAGGAGAAGTGCAGAGCATGAACAAATTATTGTCAATAAATAATCTTAAAAAGTACTTCCCCATAGCAAAGTCAAGCATCTTCCAAAAGCAGCAGCTTTACGTAAGAGCAAACGAAGAGATCACCATTGATATCTTCGAGGGTGAAACCTTCGGCCTTGTAGGCGAATCCGGTTGCGGTAAGTCCACACTCGGCAGAGTTTTGCTCCAGCTTTACGAACAGACTGCAGGTACAACTATGTACTACGGCAGAACTGTTGACAGCATTGCTCCCAACTACGTATTTGATACACTCAAGCATGCTTCAAAGTACATTTCTTTGTATAAAAAGGCAGAAGCTAAGGCAGACCAGCTTGTAGCTAAGTGTGACAAGCTTGGTGACGAAGCTACGTTCTTTGACCTTCAGGAAAAGAATCTCGCAGTTGCAGACGGTGCAAGAGCACTTGGCAACGTTGCCAAGATATTGGGTGGCTTTACTATTAAGGATACTGATGCAGGCTCAGCACTTTTGCTTGAAAGATTCGGTTATTCAGTAAAGCTTGCAAAGTATAATGAAAACGTAAAGGATATCGAGCTTGAGATCGAAGGCTTGGAAAGCGACGAGGCAAAGAAAAAGCAGAGCGCATCCAAGATCGAAAAGCTCAACTCAAAGCTTACAGAGCTTCGCGCCCAGATAGAAGCTGTTACTAGCAATATTGCAAACGTTGATTCACGTTTGCTTGAGCTTAAAGCGAAGTATGCTGATGACGTTGAATTCCGGGCATTTGAAGCAATGCTTGATAACGGTATAGACCTTTCAAGATTGAACGTAGATGAGATGAGATATCTCAGAAAGGATCTTCAGGTTATATTCCAGGATCCCTATTCATCCTTGAATCCCAGAATGACAGTTGGTCAGATCATCGAAGAAGGTCTTATCACACATAAGTTCTTCAACCGTGGCTCATCCAAGATGAAGGAATACGTTTTTGATGTAATGGAATCCTGCGGCTTGCAGAGATATATGTATAACCGTTATCCTCACCAGTTCTCCGGTGGTCAGCGTCAGCGTATTTGTATAGCAAGATCCCTTGCGGTTAAGCCCAAGTTCGTTGTTTGTGACGAATGTGTATCCGCACTTGACGTTTCAATTCAGTCACAGATCATCAACCTTTTGCAGGAGCTTAAGGAGAAGGAAAAGCTTACTTACCTCTTTATCTCCCACAATCTTTCCGTTGTAAGATACATTTCCGACAGAATCGGTGTTATGTACCTCGGTAATATGGTTGAGGTTGCGCCTACGGACGAGCTCTTCAAGGATCCCAGACATCCTTACACGATCGCGTTGCTCAGTTCAATTCCTACGACCGATCCCGAGAGCCTTTCAAAGGAAAGAATCATTCTTGAGGGTAATATCCCCAGCCCCATCAAGCCTCCGTCAGGATGTAAATTCCACACAAGATGCTACATGGCTTGCGATAAGTGTAAGAGAGTGCCTCCGCAGTTGAGCGAGGTTGCACCCGGACATTTTGTTGCTTGTCACTTCCTTGAAAAGAAGCTTGATGAAAATGGCAATTATCTCTTTGAGGTTAATTCCGAAAAGCACCAGGAAGATAGATAAGGTTTGGTGATAAGATGCTCTTTTTCAGAAAGCGCTTAAGAAAATCAACTCCCGAGGAGGAACAAAAATTCCACGAGGATATGCAGAAAGAAGGAGTAAAATTCAAGGATAAATTGGCAATGGTTTTGTCGGCTTATGTTGTGATCGTGTTGCCGTGCTTGTTGATACTTATAGGTATTTCACTTTTGGCAATGTTCCTTTTGGGCGTGTTGTAAAATCTGTTAACTAAAACGAAAAGGCAGAGAAGTTTTGATTCTCTGCCTTGTTTTTATATAGTAATATTCAGAAACACCTTATGTATTTCATTTTTTAGCTTTGTAGCCTCGCTTGCAACGTAATGGTTTGATACACAGCCGTACAAATTGGCGTACGATACGTACTTCAATGCATCCTTATACCGCTCAAGCTTAAACAATATCTCAGCGAGCAAAAAATAAAAGCCGGGATCTTCTTTATCAAATTTGATCAACTCTTTTGCATCCTTGAGTGCCTTTGAGTATTCACCGAGAGTGTAATAAGCTCTGCAACGATTATACATCGCATATTTATTGAACAGCGATATCTCAAGTGAGCTGTTAAACATATCTATTGCTCTGTGTACGTCGTTAATATCGGCTTTGGTGTGGAGATACCTCTCTAACAGCATTGTGCCGTAGTTAGCATAGAGCCTTGGTTTGGGTACGCTTTCGTTCATGGCTGATTTGAAGTATTGTTCAGCTTCATCGTATTTACCGTCTTTACATAAAAGCATTGCAGTAAGCTCGTGACCTACGCTTGTGTTTATCGGTTGAAAGACTGTGTCCTTTACAACTTCCGCAAAGCCTGTGTCATTGGATTGTATAGCAGCAAGCCCCATATTCACAAGCCCTTTTGTAGATGGATACAGATCAAATGCTTTTTCGTACCATCTTTGTGCTACTTTGTAATTCTTTTTACAGTAGTGGGTGTTGCCCAATATTACCATTGCGGCAACGCATTCGCTATCGGCTTCGAGTGCCAACTCACAAGCGGCAATTGCCTTGTTATAAATACCTTCGTTAAGTGCTTCAATCGCAATAAAAAGAAACTCTTGCAGATGTGATTCGTATTTGTCCATTTTGTGCCTCAATACCCAATATGTTTACTTATAAAATTATAACACAATTTATTAAAATTTTCAAGCATATATTATAAGATATATATAATAAACATCCAAATATGATATTTACAGTTCAATCAAAACGCCACCGTTGAATCCGTATATGTTTTCCTTTTTGAATCCGTATAAAGAACCACTCAAGCTGATATGCGGTTCAAAAGTAAACGCTTCAACAGCGGTCAGTTTTTGTGTGTTTCCTTTTTCGATGTAGATACGGTGTTTTTTATCCTTAACTATGGAATGCCCTAAGTTTCCAAGAAAATCAAGGTTGACGTATCCTTGAGATTTTATCTGATCGTTTATGTAGTAGAACAGCTCCTCAAAAGTAGTGTTCTCATTCACAAAACCAAGCATAGCTTCGTGCAGATATGCTTCCATTTTGAGACCGTTTCGCCATTCATCATTCTGTATTTGCTCTGGGTCTTTGACGATCCTGCCGTTTTCTAATATCAGCGTTCTGGCGTAGTCGCCCCAAATGCAGTTGTTTTGCGGGCTTAAATCTATTGTGATAATATCGTTCGGCTCAATTATGTGGTCATCTGTTTTATACTCACGACCGGATACCGATACAGCGGTCTTATCACCGGCGAAAACAAAAGCGCCCACATCCCAATACCAAAAGGAATCCGCAC
>SVGF01000012.1 GCA_015056475.1 Clostridiales bacterium | reverse complement strand
GTCAATTGAACGACTTTTACGATGATCTATCCGTTGAAAGTTATGTGATCATGCCCAATCATATCCACATTATGCTGTGGGTAAAAGGCGCGGGAAACGGACCGTCGAGGACGCCGGTCCCTACAGTGCAGAACTCCGTTCCGTCGCGGTTCGTGTCTACATTCAAAAGATTTTGCAACAAGGAATACGGCGTAAATCTATGGCAATATCGCTCCAATGATCATATCATCCGCAACCGTCAGGATTATGAAGAACATTTGCGATATATTTATGAAAACCCTATACGGTGGTATTACGACGAATTATACGCCGAAGAATAGGGGTATGGGCTTTGCCCTGTGAAATACAAAGGCAAAACTGTTGATAAAACAGAATGATAAACAGGAGACTAACAAAGATATATTATGGATAATTTGACTTATGAACAAATGCTTGATGAAAATGATATAACGATTCCTAAACTTAAAGAAATATATCAACTCCCGGAAGTTTCAAGATATCTTAGTATTAGTGATAATTATTTTTGCTATGTTACCAAGACAAACGGTGTATATTTTTACAAGGTGTGGAATAAGGACGAATTGATTGGCACAATACACCTTGAACTAAACGAGGATTTGCTTTATATGGATATTCTGATATTCCCAAAATTCCAAAGAAAAGGTTTTGCAACAAAAGTGATTGAAGATATTCAAAATGATATTTTCAAACTTAACTATAATAAAATTGAAATTTCCATTGATGAAGAAAACAGTGCGTCGTTAAAATTATTTGAAAACGCAGGGTTCACACGAACATCGAAAGATGATGAGTTAATAAACCTTGTTTATCAAAAATAAATTGGTAAATATCAATTCATTGAATAGCAAACCCCAACAGTTTTTGAAAAATCTGTTGGGGTTACTTATTTGTTTACTGTGGAGCAAATTTTGCTCATCCGAATTAATTCTGTCAGCTCTTTGTGCCGGAACGCTTTTTACGGCTGAGTCTGCGCTTTTTTGTTTTTTCTATTCTATTGTGGATGCTTTCGTTTATTTTGGTGTAATCAAAATCACTGTTATAGAGGTAGTTTTCGGATTCTATTGGCAATTCCTTTGCGGCGAGCTTTGTTTCTGCAAATACCTTTATAAGATAGTAGATTACAGAGAATATCGGCACGGCAAAGAGCAATCCGCCAATGCCAAACATTCCGCCGCCCAACAGCAACGATACCGTTACCCAGAAGGGTGATATGCCCGTGTTTCCGCTTATGAGCAAGGGTGTTAAGAAATGTCCTTCAACCTGCTGGAGTATCAACGTAAACAAAACGAATAAGAACGCTGTTGCAGGGTCATACAACAAAAGTATGAACGTGCTGGGTATCGCACCGATGAAGGGTCCAAAAAACGGAATTATGTTTGTTATGCAAACCAAGGTGCTGATGAGCAATGCATACGGCATATCGGTTATAAGCATGAACACAAAGGTCGCTGTAAACACTATCAAGCTACCAAGAATGGTGCTGTAAACGTATCTGTTGAATATGAGCTTTATTCTGATGCCGAGCTCCACAACTGTGTTGGCTGTGTTTTTGTTGAACAAGGCATAAACAAGCTTTCTGAGATGAGCAAAAAGCTTGTGCTTATCGTTAAGAAGGTAAACCGCAACACAAATACCTACAACAAAATCAAACACAGCGGAAACAACGCTCATAACACCGGAGGATATGAACTGCAACGCGGGTGGGATGGCCTGCTGGAAATCTGTTTTTAACCAAGTTTCTATTTTGTCAAGCAATGACGTTGCAAGAGAATGAACCCATTCAGTCCATGGCTTATCCGGAGTAACGAATTGCTCTATCCAGCTCTGTATCTGGTCAAACTCCGAAGGTATATAGCTTACAAGAGTTTGTAAAGTGCTGAATATTTGCGGAAGTATGGATGACAAAAGTACCCAGATTATACAAACGAGAAGTGTTATTGAAAGTGTAATGGCAATGACAGAAGCTCGTTTTTTGTAGCGGTCATGCTTTATTTTGAATACCTTTTGGGCAATGAATGCGTAGCTTCTTTCAAAAAATACTACTACCGGATTAAGTATGTAAGCCATTGCAATGCCGTAGAATATGGGGGAAAGCGTGCTTGTTATTCCCGAAACGAGGTCACCGACCTCTTTGGACCTGAAGAATATAAATACAACGATTACCGCAAATACCACCATGAGGGCAAATAACCACGCCCTGCGGTGCTTGATGTGTGAGATTCTTGATTGGTCGCTGTTTTCATTTGTGGACATAATTACTCCTTACAATAATAATTATCTGAATAAATAATATATATGACGTACCCTTCAATTATATTATAATTTGCAAAAAATGTCAAGCGAAATATAAAAAGTCCAACGAATTTTGGATCCGTTGGACTGTATGCTTAGTACGCTTCATCTTCATAGTCGTAGTATTCGATTATTAAAACGCCTTTATGGACTGTGCCCGTAACGTTGAGTGTGGGACCGTTACCACCGGTGCATTTGCAGATATCTACGCCTTTATCGTTTAAAACGCTTGATACTACCTTCCAGCCGTTTGGTACGTGTATCTTTACGTTGCCTTTAGTGTTATTGATCTGTAATGTTGCATCGCCTTTATAGTCGTTTATGTTTGTGAAATATACGTCGCAAACGGATTTCTCGCAGGTGATGGTCTCATTTTCAAATTCGGTACAGCTTATGTACCTTTCCATGCTGTTATGTTCGGACTCTGAATCAAAGACAAACGATCCTGAGTGACTGCCTTCGTAATGATGGCGAACTATATTTATCTCACCAAATTTGTTGGAGCCTTCAAGGATGATCCGTTTATCGCTTTCTATGACGTTGGGTAAATTGACCTCGCCGAACGTATTGGAGATTTTGGCGTCGATACACCAATCATCGGGAATATGGACTGTCATTTCACCGAATTTATTGCTGAGGGTGAGAATGGCACCGGATTCAAATTGATCGACGTTCTGAAAATAAATATTGTATTCGCCGAATCTGTTTTTGGAGTAAGCTTTTTTGAAGCTTGCGCAGTCGATGTATCTTTCGTGTGAACCGAATGATGATGCGTGCATTCCTCTTTTGCGGAAAAATGAGGGGAAGATGAGAGCCAATCCACCTACTATAAGTGCAGCGCACAAAAGTATCATCCACTCGGATACGTCCGCAAGCTGTGGAAGACCCAGCAGAATGGCAAACCAATCCTTAAGCACTATTACGACAAACGTGAACGTAACAAACAGAAAGCTTATAAAATTATCGGTTGCAAATCCGCACAATACAAGGCAGTACAAGAGCACTATCCAGTTTGAGATCTCGCTTATGCTTTGGATACCTGTAAGGTCTGCGATAATACCCTTTGTGACCATGAATAAAAAGCCCAAGGAAAGTGGGGTCGTGCTGAAATCACGCTTTACGATACCTGAGATTATCCATCCTATTGACCCAACCGCCACTATTGTCTGCCAAACAGACAAACTGAACACCGTGGGAAGTATATCAAGCGCATCAAGTATAAGTATTGTTGCCGTGAGTAGCAGTATAACGCCCCAGAATACGCCGTTACCTATATTTACGTCTATGTGACCTTTTCCATTGTTCCATGTAACCGATTTTTTGATCTTCATATATTAAACCTCATTTCATATATTTTGTCTTTTAACATCTTGTAGTAAGCGCGTGAAACGTAAACCTTTTTGTCGCCCCTTTTGAATACTACCTCGCTTGCACCTGCGATATTGTGATGGATAGCACTGACTGTATCTGCATTAAGTATGCAGGATTTGGATACCCTGATAAACGAGGGTGGCATAAGCTTTTCAAGCTCGTACAGCTTGTGCTCGGTACAAAATACTCTGCTTGCTGTGTGTGCCATTACCTTGCCGTTTTCTGTTTCGAAAAACAGGATATCCTTTTTGGGTACGTAATACTCGGTATCGTCAAGCGTTAATATCAGCTCACTTGACTGTTGCAACCAAGCCTCAAGCATGGATTCAAGCTGTCGTATTCTTTCTGTACGTTGAGCACAACGGATTATTATCTCCGTATCTTCAACGTTTGTGATTTCGGTTTTCAGCTTCACGGTACAACTCCTTTTCAATATTTTACGTTTTTATTATACAAAATAAGACGTATTTTGTCAATGCATTTTGGGTAAGTGGTTAATTTTTGGCGGTAAGTGGTAATTTTTTTGAGTTAAACAATTTTTCTTTAAGAAATTACTTGACAAATGGAAAAAAATATAATAAAATTATAGTGTTAAAAGTGTTTGAAAGTACCCGTTGTGTCTTGGCGCTTTTAATATGATAATTTGGAGGACTTATTATGGACAAAGTAAGAGTTGCATTGATCGGTTGCGGCGGCAGAAGCGGCGCGCATCAGGAATCGTTTGAAAAGATGGACTACGTTGAAGTTGTTGCCGTTGCAGATCCCGTTGAATCAAGAAGAAACGCAGCTGCTAAGCGTTTTGGCTGCACAAGGATCTACAAGGATCATACAGAACTTTATGACAACGAATCTGCTGACACTATCGATGCTGTTGTTATTGCTATTGAACCCACAGCTCATACGGACACAGAGCTCAGAGCAGTTGAGATGGGTATTCCTTTCCTTGTAGAAAAGCCCGTTCATCTTGATTACGAGAAGGCTGTTGAAATTGACAAGAAAGTAAGAGAAAAGAATCTTATTACTTGTGTTGGTTTTCAGGACAGATACCTTGACCTTATGGAGATAATAAAGGAAGAGCTTCCCAAGCATAAGCAGGGCGGTCTTGTTTACGGCGCATGGATAGGCGGTATTCCCGGTCCGTGGTGGTGGCAGAAAAAGTCAACCTGCGGTGGTCAGCTTGTTGAGCAGAATATCCACCTTGTTGACGGTTTGCGTTTCCTTTACGGTGAGCCCCTCTCAGTTTATGCAACAAGCTCCAAGGGCATGATCAAGCCCGGCGTTGACGCTCAGGATATCTATGATTCTGACGACCACTCAACAGTTGTTTATCGCTTTGAGAATAACGTTACGGCAACTCTCGTGAGTGCTTGCTACAGCAAGGATATCCGTCCGAGATGCGGTTTCTATATCACTTTGCCCGATATGATATTGGATTACAGACTCAGAAACAACCTCATCATCTCCACAGCAGATAAGGAAGTTGATATTCCCAGAAAGGTAAATCAGACTTTCCTTCTTGACGAAGCGTTCATCAAGGCTATCATGACAGGTGACAGAAGTCTTATCCGTTCAGATTATTCCGACTCTCTTAAGACTCACAAGATCGCATTTGCTGCCAACGAGTCCATGGAAAGCGGCCAGGTAATCTATTTTGATAAGGAATAAAAGAAAACTACCGCATAAATGCGGTAATAATAAATTTTTTAATACAAAGGAGTAAATTTATGAAGAAAGTTTACGAAGGAAAAACAAAGGACGTTTATGAACTTGACAACGGCAACGTAATGCTCAAGTTCAAGGATGATTGCACAGGCAAAGACGGCGTGTTTGATCCCGGTGAAAACTCAGTAGGTCTTACAATCGAAGGTATCGGCAAGGCTAACCTTCAGACATCCGTTTATTACTTTGAGATGCTTAAAAAAGCAGGCATCAAGACACATTACGTTTCTGCTAACATTGACGATGCTACTATGGAAGTTCTTCCCGGTAAGGTTTTCGGTCACGGTCTTGAAGTTATCTGCCGTCTTGTTGCAACTGGCAGCTTTATCCGCAGATATGGTGAGTACATCGAAAACGGCACACGCCTTGAGGGTGGCTACGTTGAGTGCACATTCAAGAACGACGCTAAGGGCGATCCCCTTGTAACAAGCGAAGGCCTTGCAGCTCTCGGCGTAATGAGCCAGGAGATGTTCAACTCCATGAAGGAGCAGACACTCAAGATCACAAAGATCGTTGCTGATGACTTGAAGACTATCGGTCTTGACCTTTGGGATATCAAGTTTGAGTTTGGTTACAACGGTGACGAGGTTATCCTCATCGACGAGATCGCTTCAGGTAACATGAGAGTTTACAAGGGCGACAAGATCGTTGAGCCCGTTGAGCTTACAAAGCTTATTCTTAACAGATAATTTATTTGTTACGTTGCACCCTTGCAGGGATTTCCTTGCGAGGGTGTTCTTTTTTATATATTACTCTTGCGTTTTTCGTGATAAAATGGTATAATAATTACAGTAATGAATGAAGCTTACGCTTCCTCGATGTAATTATTGAACCGTTTAAGGTAGAAACGCGGATGGCGCGTTTCATTATGGTATAATTATATACAAGATCATTCAAAGGAGCAATTATGGAGCAGGTAAAAATCACAACCTCTGAAGAAGAAACAAATATTCTTGCCTCGCAGTTGGCATCAAAATTATTGCCGGGAGCAATAGTGCTGTTAAATGGCGATATGGGCGCTGGAAAGTCCGTTTTTGCAAGAGGTATAATACAGTCGCTTGGGTATAAAGGCGCGGTTACAAGCCCCACGTTCACCCTTATGAACGAATATCCCACAGAGCCTGTCGTGTACCATTTTGATCTTTACAGGTTAAAAAGCTATGACCAGCTCTATGATATAGGTTACGATGAGTATATCTATTCCGATGGTATTTCGCTTATAGAATGGTCCGAAAAGATGGAGCATCTGCTGCCCGAGAATTACGTTGAGATAATAATAGAAAAGATAGACCCCACAACCAGAAAAATAACCGTTATCCCCGACGATAATAACGAAATGATAAGCTAAAGAAAGGAAGCATTATGAAGATACTTGCAATAGATTCATCAAGCGCACCAGCAAGCATAGCAATAACCGAAAACGATATGCTTATAGGTGAGTTTACAATAAACGTAGGTAAAACACATTCCGAAAAATTGCTTCCATTGGTGGACAGACTTCTTGACGCGGTTGACCTTACCGTAAACGATATTGACGCGTTTGCAATTTCTCAAGGACCGGGCTCATTTACGGGCTTGAGAATAGGCATGTCAGCGGCAAAGCTTATGGCGCAGGTGGCGGGCAAGCCGCTTATCGCAGTTGGCACGCTTGAAGCCTTGGCTGTGAATATGTTGCCGTTTGAGGGCTTTATTTGCCCAATGCTTGACGCGAGAAATAACACGGTATTTACCGCACTTTATATGTGCAAGGACGGCAAATTAACGGAGCTTTTGCCTCCGGATGCTGTGTTGACGAATGAGCTTGACAAGAGATTGACGTCACTCAGCTCAAACGTGATGCTCTGCGGCGAGTATGAAAAGTATGATTCCAAGTTTGCAAAAGCCACGCTCAGCGGTCATAATATAAGCCGTGCGCCGCGGATCTTAACGCTTCAAAGAGCATCATCCTGTGCAGCTGCGGCTTATGCAAGGCTTATTAACGGCGAAAACACACATCCCAATGACGTTGTTCCGCTTTACGTGAGAGATTCTCAGGCGGAGCAGGCAAAAAAGAGTGCAAGATCAAAAAGGAAATAAATATGTCACAGATCAATACAAGGCTTGCTTATAAAGAAGACCTTTTGGGAATGTACGAGGTTGAAAGGACGTCCTTTGGCTCACCGTGGTCGTATCAGAGCTTTGCCGAAAATTTCTACAATCCGTTTTCGATATACGTGCTTGCCGAGGAGGAAGAAAGCGTGCTTGGCTTTGGCGGAATGCAGGTGATTTTTGACGAAGCGCACGTTATGAACATTGCAGTATTGAGCGAGCACAGAAGAAGGGGCATTGCGGGCGGTATCCTTGAGCTTATGATAAGTGAGGCTAAGCAAAGGGGTGCGGCAATAATGTTTCTTGAGGTAAGAGTGTCAAACGCTCCCGCAAGAGCGTTGTATGAAAAGTACGGCTTTGTGCAGATGGGCATAAGGAAAAAGTATTATTCCGACAACGGCGAGGATGCTGTTATTATGACACTTGAGATATAAATTTTGATCACATAAAATCTCCCTTTGAGCATATTCTGTAATGAATAGTTCGTTCAAAAGGAGATTTTTTTATATGCCAATATTCAAAGGCGTTTGCACGGCAATGATAACGCCGTTTAAGGATAACGAGGTGGATAAAGACGCGTTTTGTGAGCTGATAGACAGACAGCTTTCAGCTAACGTGAATGCGATACTTGTTTGCGGCACAACGGGTGAGCCGTGCACTATGACTGATGACGAAAAGCTGTCGTTGATACAGCTTGCCGCGGAGAGGATAAACAAGAGAGTACCGCTTATTGCGGGAGTTGGAGGAAATTGCACGGGGTCCGTTGCAACATTTGCAAAGGTGATACGCGCTGTGGGTGCGGATGCGATATTATCTGTGACACCGTATTACAACAAGTGTACTCAGGAGGGGCTTGTAAGGCATTATTCTGAAATTGCAATGGCAACCGATCTCCCGATAATAGTATATAACGTTCCATCGCGCACGGGATTTAATGCTTTGCCCGAAACGGTGGAAAAGCTTTCTGATATCCCGAATATAGTTGGGATAAAGGAGGCAAGCCCGAGCATATCTCAGGCGGCTGAGATATTGTCCGTGTGCAAGGGTAAAATTGATCTTTATACGGGAAATGACGATATGATCGTACCGACTATGGCACTGGGCGGAGCGGGTTGCATATCGGTGATATCGAATATCGTGCCTCAGATGGTGGTGGATATGACAAAGGCTGTACTTGACGGCAGGGTTTTTGATGCAGCTAAGCTTCAATTAAAATTGATACCGTTGATAAAGGCGACATTCAGCGAGGTGAATCCAATTCCCGTGAAGGCTGCCGCATCGTTACTGGGACTTTGCAGAAACGAGCTGAGATTGCCCTTGACGCCTCTTTCGCTGAGCAATACCAAGCTTATGTGCGCAGAATTGGATAAGTTGGGTATAATTGGATGAGTGTTTAAGTATTAATATTTATTACATAATTATAATATGCGAATTTGTAAACAAATTATTAACAAAATGCCGTTTTTATGAATAAAAGGCGGTGTTAATTTATAATTTGTTTACAAATTCTTTTTGTATATTGTGGTATAATATTATGTAAGTATCATTTATGCATAGTTTGTGAGGTTTGTGCATTTTAGTGTGCATAGCGGTTTTACAGTATAATTATGCATAATCTATTTTGACAATATCGGCTTTGCCGTATTAAAATTTTATAAAATTTTTTGAAAGGCGGTATCATATTTATGAATCGTGTTTATAATTTTTCATCAGGTCCTGCACAGCTTCCCTTGGACGTGCTCGCTAAGGCACAGGCAGAAATGCTCGACTATAAGGGCACGGGTATGTCCGTTATGGAAATGAGCCACAGATCTGCGGCTTATAAGGACGTTATCGAAACAGCGGAAAAGAACCTCCGCGCGCTTTACAACATCAGCGACGAATACGCTGTACTCTTCCTTCAGGGTGGCGCGTCACTCCAGTTCTCTATGGTTCCAATGAACCTTAAGAAGACAGGCTCAGCTGATTTTATTGATTCCGGCTATTGGTCACAGAAGGCTATAAAGGAAGCTAAGAAGTATCTCAACGTAAGAACAGTTTGCTCTACAAAGGAAGAAAACTTTAACTCCCTCCCTAATTTTGACGGCATCAATTTTGAGGGCGACTACGTTTACATGACGTCAAACAATACTATCTACGGTACAGAGTTCAAGCGTTACCCCAAGACAGGTAACATCCCGCTCGTTGCTGATATGTCTTCCGACATCCTCTCCAGAAAGATCGACGTTAATGATTTCGGCATCATATTTGCAGGCGCACAGAAGAACATCGGACCCAGCGGTCTTTGCGTAGTTATCATCAGAAAGGATCTTATCGGTAACGCTGCTGAAACTACTCCCATTATGCTCGACTATAAGACACATTCCGAAAACGGCTCCATGTATAACACACCTCCTACATACGGTATATACGTTGCAGGCCTTGTATTTGAATGGATGCTCGCTCAGGGTGGCGTAGAGGCATTTGAGAAGATCAATGCTGAGAAGGCTGCTATGGTTTACGATCTTATTGACAATTCTTCATTCTACTCCAATACAATTCCCGCAGACGATCGTTCTCTCATGAACGTTGTATTCAAGACACCTTCTGAGGATCTTGACAAGAAGTTTGCTAAGGATGCTGCTGCTAAGGGTCTTATCTCTCTTGGCGGTCACAGAGCTGTTGGCGGTTTGAGAGCAAGCATTTACAACGCTATGCCCATCGTTGGCGTTAAGGCGTTGGTTGAGTTCATGAAGGACTTTGAGCTTGCTAACAAGTAATAATTGAGGTAACAAAAATGACAAAGGTAAAAACTTTTAATAATATTTCTGAAAAGGGCTTGTCGCTCTTTGATATGAATGAGTACAGCGTTTCTGCTGATTACGCTGAGTACGATGCGGCACTCGTTCGTTCTGCTGTACTTCATGACGTTGAATTCCCCGCAAGCCTTCTTGCAATTGCAAGAGCTGGTGCGGGCGTAAACAATATTCCTCTTGACGAGTGCGCTAAGAAGGGTATTTGCGTATTCAACACTCCCGGTGCAAACGCTAACGCAGTTAAGGAGCTTGCTGTTGCAGGTTTGCTCCTTGCTTCAAGAGATATCGTTGGTGGTATCAACTGGGTAAAGACGATCAAGGAAGATCCCGACGTTGCAAAGCTTGTTGAAAAGGGCAAGGCTAAGTTTGCAGGTCAGGAGATTTTGGGCAAGAAGCTCGGTATTATCGGCTTGGGCGCTATCGGTGGTCCTCTTGCAAATGCCGCAGTAAGCCTTGGTATGGACGTTTACGGCTGTGACCCCTATCTTTCAGTTGACGGCGCTTGGAAGCTTTCTCGCTCCGTTCACCACGTAAAGACAAGATACGAGATTTTTGCAAACTGCGATTACATTTCCGTTCACACACCCCTTGTTGACAATCCCGATCCCAGCATCAATACAAAGAAGATGATCAACAGAGAAACTCTCGCTATGATGAAGGATGGCGTTATCATCCTTAACTTTGCTAGAGATCTTTTGGTTGACGATGACGCTATGGCTGAGGCTATTGCATCCGGTAAGGTTAAGAAGTACGTAACAGACTTCCCGAATACAAAGACAGCAGGTATGGACGGCGTTATTGCTATTCCTCACCTTGGTGCTTCCACAGAGGAGTCTGAGGAAAACTGCGCAGTTATGGCTGTTAACGAGATCAAGACTTTTATCGAGACCGGTAACATCATCAACTCTGTAAACCTCCCCAACTGCGAGCTTGCTTATACAGGCAGACAGAGAATTACTGTTATTCACGCTAACGTTCCTAACATCGTTAGCCAGCTTACACAGGCATTCTCAAAGTATAACATCAATATCGACAGTATGGCAAACAAGAGCAAAGGAGAGTTTGCTTACACAATCATCGATATCGATAACGACATTAACGAGGATATCGAGGGCATCATCAACACTATTGAGGGTGTTATTAAGGTACGAGTTATTCGTTGATAACAATATTAATTTATATAAAACAACCCCTTCGGCAAAGCTTGCCGAAGGGGTTGTTGCATTATAGTTATTTGCGTACCCAATCGTAGGATAAGTAGAGGTCTCTTAAACAGTCGGCCGCAGTTACCTTATATGATAATTTGTTAGCCGGAATTGCAAATTTTGCTGATTTGGAGTCAATGTAGCTCCATCCGTTGGGGTTTTCAAATGTTACGTTTTCAAGTTTTTCGCAGCGTACGAAGGCTTTCCAACCAATACCTTTAACAGAGGCGGGTATAGTAATACTTGACAAATTTTCACAATTGATGAATGCACATGCTGCAATAATTTTTGTTTGGCTGTGTATCTCATAGGTCCTGAATTTTTTACTTATACCTTCTATAAGCACTTTATAAGGATTGTTTGCATCGCCCACGTATTTTGCGTAACCATACGTTCTATAAAGTGCGGGATTGCAATTTGCGAATGCATCTTCTCCGACAACAGTAACGGAGTCGGGGATAGTAACGCTTGTTAAAGCGTAACAATCTGAAAATGCCATGGCTCCGATAGAAGTAACGGAATTGGGGATAGTAACGCTTGTTAAAGCGTCACAATCTGAAAATGCCCCGGCTCTGATAGAAGTAACGGAGTCTGGTATAGTAATACTTGTTAAAGCGTAACAAGATGCAAATGCATATTGACCGATAGAAACAACGGAGTCTGGTATAGTAATGCTTGCTAAACTGTCACAACTGTAGAATGCACGGTATCCAATAGAAGTAACAGAGTCAGGTATGGTAACACTTGTTAAACTCTTACAATTGTAGAATGTCCCTTGGTTAATAACGGTAACAGAACCTGGTATAGTGATACTTGTTAAATTATCACAACTACCAAATGCGTATTCTCCGATAGAAACAACGGAGTCGAGTATAGTAATACTTGACAAGTTCTTGCAATTACTAAATACTGATCCTGCAATAATTCTTGTTTGGTTGTGTATCTCATAGGTACTTAAATTTTTATCTGTAACATCTACAAGCACTGTATAAGGATTGTTTGCATCGCCCACGTATTTACCGTAATTGTATTCTGTATAAAGCTCCGGATTACAATTTAAAAATGCATCCATTCCAATAGAAGTAACTGAATTCGGAATAGAAACGCTTGTTAAAGCGTCACACTCTGAAAATGCACTTTCTCCAATGTAAGTAACAGAATCCGGAATAGAAACGCTTGTTAAAGCGTCACAATCTGAAAATGCACTTTCTCCAATAGTGGTAACAGAATCCGGAATGGTAATGCTTTCAATGCTGCTACAACCGGAGAATGCACCTCCTCCAATAGCGATAACAGAATCCGGAATAGTAATGCTTTCAATGCTGCTACAACCGGAGAATGCATCCATTCCAATAGAAGTAACGGAATCGGGGATAGTAACGCTTGTTAAAGCTGAGCAACCTTCGAATGCACCGAGTCCAATAGTGGTAACGGAATCCGGAATAGTAACGCTTGTTAAAGCGTCACAATATCTGAATGCATACATTCCAATAGAAGTAACAGAATCGGGAATGGTAATGCTTGTTAATCCTGAGTAGGAGAATACATGTTTTCCAATAGTGGTAACGGAATCCGGAATAGTAATGCTTGTTAATTTTTTTGTGTCGCGGAATGCGCTTTCTCCAATAGTGGTAACGGAATCCGGAATAGTAACGCTTGTTAATCCTGAGTAGGAGAATGCATTATTTCCAATAGTAGTAACGGTATCCGGAATAATGACTGAAATTACTCTAGTTGACCTAAATGCATCGTCAGCAATTTCTTTTACAGGTAAACCGTTATATGCATCCGGAATTTCGATATTATGCCTGTCATATCCCTCATATTTTGTTAGTATTGCATAGGTGCCTTTCTTTGATATTTTGAAAGAAAACAACCTAGCATTTCCGGAAGGTAGTTCGCAAACGGAACAATCGCCGGAGTCATCGGATGTATGCTCGGCTTTGTTTATCATTTTTCCGCACCAGATGCACTCATCCCAATGGTATGATGTGTCACATCGTATTTTGTATGAGTGGTCAACGATCGGAGTTTCATTGTATATTTCTTCAGTTTTGCCACACAAGATACAAGCTTTTTGGTCATAACCGACGGTCCGGCAGGTGGGTGGAACGGTTACTGTGTCAAAGTTGTGCCCCTTGGCTGGTGTTTCGTTGCGTCTTTCAATTTTTTTACACCCATTACAACGCCATTCTTCATAACCGACCTGCCAGCAGGTGGGAGGTATGATTGTATATAGGTGAAAGTTGTGCCCCTTGGCGGGTGTTTCGTTGTAAATTTCAACAGCGCCACACCAGATACATTCCTTTTTGTCAAAACCGCCACTGGTGCAGGTTGGAGCAGTTGTTCTTGGTATGTCATAGCTGTGATCAACGGCTTGTGTTTCGTTGCACACCTCAACAGTACCACACATAGTGCAAGTTTTAGTGTCAAAACCGCCCTTTTCGCATGTTGGTGGCGTAGTTACCGTTTCAAACTTGTGGTCAACGGTCTGTGTTTTGTTGCACACCTCAACAGTACCGCACATAGTGCAAGTTTTAGTGTCAAAACCGCCCTTTGTGCATGTGGGGGGAGTAGTTACCGTTTTAAACTTGTGATCAATGGTCTGTGTTTCGTTGCACACCTCAACAGCGCCACATACGGTGCAGGTCTTGGTATCAAAACCGCCTTTTTTGCAGGTTGGGGGAGTGGTTACCGTTTTAAACTTGTGATCAACGGTTTGTGTTTCGTTGCACACCTCAACGGTGCCACACACGGTGCAAGTCTTGGTGTCAAAACCGCCTTTTTTGCAGGTTGGTGGCGTTGTTACCGTTTTAAACTTGTGATCAACGGTCTGTGTTTCGTTGCACACCTCAACAGCGCCACATACGGTGCAGGTCTTGGTGTCAAAACCGCCCTTGGTGCACGTTGGGGGAGTGGTTACCGTTTTAAACTTGTGAGCAACGGTCTGTGTTTCGTTGCACACCTCAACAGTACCACACACGGTGCAAGTTTTAGTGTCAAAACCGCCTTTTTTGCAGGTTGGGGGAGTGGTTACCGTCTTAAACTTGTGAGCAACGGCTTGTGTTTCGTTACACACCTCAACAGTGCCACACACGGTGCAGGTCTTAGTATCAAACCCGCCCTTTGTGCATGTGGGGGGCGTAGTTACCGTTTCAAAGCTGTGATCAACGGCTTGCGTTTCGTTGCACACCTCAACAGTGCCGCACACGGTGCAGGTCTTAGTGTCAAACCCGCCCTTTGCGCACGTTGGGGGCGTAGTTACCGTTTCAAACTTGTGGTCAAGGGCTTGTGTTTCGTTGCACACCTCAACAGTGCCGCACACGGTGCAGGTCTTGGTATCAAAACCGCCCTTGGTGCATGTTGGTGGCGTAGTTACCGTTTCATAGCTGTGGTCAAGGGCTTGTGTTTCGTTGCACACCTCAACAGCGCCACACACGGTGCAGGTCTTAGTGTCAAAACCACCCTTGGTGCAGGTTGGGGGAGTGGTAACAGTATTAAAGTTGTGGTCCTCGTAATTACCTTGCTTCCATTCAATTTCTCCGCAGTCGGTACAAATTCTGGAATACAATTTCTCATCACAACTTTTAACTTCGTCACCGGATTCTACCCAGTCACCAAAATTGTGGTTATCGTGATTGACATTGGGATCACCGCATGCGGTAATAGTGCATGCAAAAGCTATCGCCAATACAATCAACATCCATAGTTTTTTCATGATTTTGTCCTCCTGTTTTGTTTTGTACCACTAATATAGCATATTTGCGCAAAAAAGTCAATACCCTTATGAGTGGATGTAAAAAGATTCCAAAAAAATTTTTTTAAAATTTATAAAAAAGTACTTGACAAAATTTAGATTATATATTATAATATACACGTAATCAAGTTTGGACTGAATCTAAATTTAGAAAGGAGGCTCGCGATGACACGAGATGCAATAGAAGTGCTGAAATCTGCGGGAATTCGCCCGTCATACCAAAGAGTACAAATATTAAGAACACTCCGCGCTACCGACAAGCATCCCACGGCAGAGGAGCTTCTTAAAATGGTGAATTCAGCCAGCGACGTAGAAATATCAAGAGCTACTCTTTACAACACTCTCCAGCTTTTTGTTGACAATGGCATCATTGTGCAGGTGGATACCAATTCTCACGAGGCTCATTACGAGCCGAACGTAAGCTTCCATCCTCACTTTGTTTGCACAAAATGCAAGAGGATATTTGACGTAAAGGGAGCGTGGCATGGGGTAGAAGTCCCCGAGGGGTTTGTGGTGCACTCACATACGGTAAACGTAAGCGGTGTGTGTCGCGAATGCTCAGAAACAGCAGATAATTGACCGATGGTCAAAATTAATTAGAAATCATTTATTTTTTGGAGGTATTTATTATGAAGAAGTTTGTTTGCAGCGTATGTGGTTATGTTCATGAAGGTGACAGCGCACCCGAAAAGTGCCCTCAGTGTAAGGTTCCTGCCGAGAAGTTTATCGAGCAGAGCGAAGGTCTTGCTTGGGCAGCTGAGCACGTAGTTGGTGTAGCGCAGGGCGCTCCCGCTGATATCATTGAGGATCTCAGAGCTAACTTTATGGGCGAGTGCACAGAGGTTGGTATGTACCTTGCTATGGCAAGAGTTGCTCACAGAGAAGGCTATCCCGAGATCGGCCTTTACTGGGAAAAGGCAGCTTATGAAGAAGCAGAGCACGCAGCTAAGTTTGCAGAGCTCCTCGGCGAGGTTGTAACAGACAGCACAAAGAAGAACCTTGAGCTCAGAGTTGAAGCTGAAAACGGCGCAACAGCAGGCAAGACAGACCTTGCTAAGCGCGCTAAGGCTCTTAACCTCGATGCTATCCATGACACAGTACATGAAATGGCAAGAGATGAAGCTAGACATGGTAAGGCGTTTGAGGGCTTGCTCGCTAGATATTTTAAGTAATATATAAGACAGATAGTAAAAACCCGCACGGCTTGAATTAGCTGTGCGGTTTTGTGATTTTGTTCATAAACATTATGTTTCAGGCAATACCAATTAGGCTTGTTCGTCATTGGATATCTGTTTTAATATTTTGTTTTGAATCTGGGTTTGTTTTTCTGCTTCTTCTCTTATCGTGTTGATATTATAAAACATTTTGATAATGAGCATATTAACAATGCGTTGCAAAAATGCAAATAAGGAACAGATAAATAAAAAAAGAACTCCATCAACAAAACTGCTTCCGGTCATATCCATTTCTCCACTCCATCCAAGTTGACATAGTATAATACCGGTAATTAAAAAGAGCCAGAATAATACCTTTGTGTAGGTTTTGAAACCATTTATCCACTTATCACTTTTTTCGTCAAACATTATTAATGCCCCGATTTTTTTACGTAAATTATCCATATTTCCCTCCATTTGTGTATTGGACATAATTACACTCATATTTTAGTAATTATGAGTTATAATACATCCATACAACGTATATGATTATTTTGCACTTATATAAGTGCAAAGTTATTATAGCACACAATTTAAAATTTGTCAATATTTGTTCTCATATAAGTGCAAAATTTAATTGATTAAGCAATACAATTTAGTAAGTAATTGTTCTTATATAAGTGCAACGGAGGGGCAAATGAATAATAGCGTAGAAAAACGTATCGGCAGAAATATCAGAGAATTAAGAGAAGAAGCAAATATGACACAGGAAGAATTGTCTGCAAGGCTTCAGGTCAGAGGTTGTGATATAACACGTAGTGCGCTTGCAAAAATAGAAGTAGGTCAGCGCCATCTGTACGTTGACGAGCTCATACTTCTGAAGGAGCTCCTTTCGACAAGCTTTGACATATTGCTTAAGTAAAGCTAAAGTTTTTCGAATATATTCGCGTTATTTATTGAAGAATCTTAAAAAAACAATATTGACATTTTATAAAAATTTGGTATAATAATATTTAATAAAGGGTGTCTTCCCTGCAAAATAAAGGAGAGCTTATGAATAACAAGGCAATGTATAATATTGGCTACGGGCTTTTTGTGCTCACGGCTTGTGAGAATGGTTTTGATAACGGCTGTATAGTTAATACTGTGGCGCAGGTCACCACAAACCCCAACAGAATATCGGTTACTGTTAACAAGCAGAATAAAACTCACGATATGATAATGTCAACGGGTGTTTTTAATGCGTCGATAATATCAAATGCTGCAAATTTTGATCTTTTTAAGAGATTTGGCTTTCAAAGCGGTAAGGATACCAATAAATTTGAGGGCTATGAGCACACAAGCAGAGCTTCAAACGGCGTTTTGTACGTGACAGAGGCTACAAATGCGTATATTTCGGGTGAGGTTTGGCATAGCATTGATCTTGGTACACATACTATGTTTATTGCCGACGTTACTGATTGCGACGTGCTTGACAGCACAGCTTCTGCAACGTATGCATATTATCACAGCAATATCAAGCCAAAGCCAGATGATAACAAGCCCAAGCTCAAGGTGTATTACAGATGCACTATCTGCGGATATATCCACGAGAGCGATACTATAAGTGACGACTTTATCTGTCCGTTGTGTAAGCACGGTGCGGCAGATTTTGAAAGAATAGAAGAAAATACACAGGAGGAAACAAAGACTATGGAATTGAAGGGTTCAAAGACAGAACAGAATTTGAGAGATGCATTTGCAGGCGAATCTCAGGCAAGAAACAAGTACACTTATTTTGCATCAGTTGCAAAGAAGGAAGGCTACGAGCAGATTGCTGCTATTTTCCAGCAGACAGCTGACAACGAAAAGGAGCACGCAAAGATGTGGTTCAAGGCTCTTGGTGAGCTTGGCGACACAGCTGAAAACCTCAAGCATGCTGCTGAAGGCGAACATTACGAGTGGACAGATATGTACTCAACATTCGCAAAGGAAGCTGAAGAAGAAGGCTTTAAGGAATTGGCTGCAAAGTTCCGTTTGGTAGCTGCTATCGAAAAGACACATGAGGAGAGATACCTTGCACTCCTTAACAACGTTGAGATGCAGAAGGTATTTGAAAAGTCCGAAGAGATCATGTGGGAATGCAGAAACTGCGGTCACCTCGTTGTAGGTAAGAAAGCTCCCCAGGTTTGCCCCGTATGTGCACATCCCCAGAGCTATTTTGAAATGAGAAAAGAAAACTATTGACGTTTTGCGGGGCGAGGATGTTCGCCCCTTTTTTTATTAAGGAGAAAATATGCCGTATATAGCAGTAAAGTCCTACCCAAAGGACGACGGAGTAAAAAAGAGAGTAGCCGAAAGAATAAAGAACGTTTTTCTTGAGGAATGGGGATGCCCGCCCGAAGCGATTTCGATATCGTGGGAGGAGGTAAAGCCCGAGGATTGGGCAAACGTTGAGGAAAACGAAATAAAGCCCAACGCAGAAAAG
Organism: Clostridiales bacterium; assembly: GCA_015056475.1. Lineage (GTDB taxonomy): Bacteria > Bacillota > Clostridia > HGM11327 > HGM11327 > SIG351. Next base: position 10,117 of record SVGF01000012.1, on the reverse strand, counting down.
CTGTTTATTAAAAACGGAAAAATGATGAAGTGATAAGCGCGTCCCAATGAACGTATATGTTTGTTGGGACTTTTTTGGAGATAGTAGTGCATTATTTGAACTAATAATTAGCATTTTACAGTTATGAGATCCAAACGGCTTTGCCGTTTGCCCTACGGGTTTCGACTTCGCCCCGCCGCCGTCATCCGGAGTGGAGCGTAGTGAAATCGAACTGCACAATCCGAGCAGGATCTCGGCGGGAGCTTCGCTCAAGATGACAGTAAAAATTGGCCAACTTTTAGCCGAAGCAATACAGTAGGTGTCGGCCCCCTGACGACCAAAATCAAACATAAAAGCCGATATGGATAATATTCCGTATCGGCTTTTGTTGTACTAATAATGTTTTGATTACTTTGTTATCTTGAATGAGTCTTTCAAGCCTACGCTCTTATTGAATACGGGCTTGCCGGGCTTGGAGTCGGGATCAACGTTGAAGTAGCCCAATCTCAGGAACTGGAGATTTGTGAGTGCGGGCATATCTGCAAGTGAGGGCTCAACCTTTGCGTTTGTAACCACCTTGAGGGATTCGGGGTTGAGGTAATCAAGGTAAGTTTTGCCTTCTTCGGCGTTGTCGGGGTTTGCAACAGTAAAGAGTCTGTCGTACATACGCACCTCAGCATCAATAGCGTGCTCGGCTGATACCCAATGTACTGTGCCCTTTACCTTTCTGCCGTCGTCAGTCCAGCCGCCCTTACTGTTGGGATCATAAGTACAGTGAACAGCTGTGATATTGCCGTTCTCGTCCTTGTCACATCCTGTGCAGGTTACGTAGTAAGCGTGCTTAAGACGAACCTCCTTGCCGGGAGTAAGACGGAAGTAGCCCTTGGGGGGATCTTCCATAAAGTCCTCGCGCTCAATGTAGAGCTCGCGGCTGAAGGGGATAGTTCTCTTGCCTGCGGATGCATCCTCGGGGTTGTTGTCAGCGTCGAAGTATTCAACCTGACCCTCGGGGTAATTGTCAACGATGAGCTTAACGGGATCAACAACTGCCATAACTCTCAAAGCTCTCTTGTTGAGGTCCTCTCTGAGGCAATGCTCAAGAAGTGCATAGTCAACTGTGCTGTTTACCTTGCTTACGCCAACGGTTGCAACGAAATTTCTGATGGATTCGGGTGTGTAGCCGCGTCTTCTGAGACCGCAAAGAGTGGGCATTCTGGGGTCGTCCCAACCGTTTACGTAGTTTTCCTTAACGAGCTGAATGAGCTTTCTCTTGGAAAGAACGATATTGTTGATGTTAAGACGTGCAAATTCTGTCTGTCTGGGTCTGTAAACGCCGAGCTGTTCAAGGAACCAATCGTAGAGAGGTCTGTGATCTTCAAATTCGAGAGTACAGAATGAATTTGTTACGCGCTCAATGGAGTCCTCAAGACCGTGAGCCCAGTCGTACATGGGGTAGATGCACCACTTGTCACCTGTCTGATGGTGGGACTTGTGCTGAATTCTATACATAACGGGGTCGCGCATATTCATGTTGGGGCTTGCCATGTCGATCTTTGCACGGAGTGTCATAGCGCCGTCTTCAAACTCGCCTGCCTTCATTCTGCGGAAAAGGTCAAGATTCTCCTCAATGGATCTGTCGCGGTAGGGACTGTTTTTGCCGGGCTCTGTGAGTGTGCCTCTTGTAAGACGGCATTCCTCAGCGGAAAGCTCGCAAACGTAAGCCTTGCCCTGGAGAATAAGCTGTTCAGCATATTCGTACATCTGATCAAAATAGCTTGAAGCGAAGAAAAGGTTGTCGCCCCAGTCAAAGCCGAGCCACTTGATGTCCTCCTGAATGGACTGTACGTATTCATCATCCTCTTTTGAGGGGTTTGTGTCATCAAAACGCAAATGGCAAACGCCACCGAATTCCTTAGCCATACCAAAGTCAACGCATATAGCCTTAGCGTGACCGATGTGGAGGTAACCGTTGGGCTCGGGTGGGAAACGGGTAACGACTCTGCCGCCGAATTTGCCTGTTGCAAGATCATCTCTGATCATATCTGCAAGAAAATTGGATGTACCTGTGGTTTCTGTTGAAACGGTATCTTTTATTTCTTCCATTTTAGTAATTCCTTTCGATTGTAATTTGTAATCTTATTTTACAGAAATTTTTCTGTGATTTTTCAATAATTCGTTCTTCATATCCCAGAGCTTTTTGGAAAGGTCCACCTTAAATTCGCTTGGGCGGATGATTCTTGTATATTCGTCCCAGAATTTTGCAAGCTCGCGCTTTGAATAAGCCGCAATTTCTGTCAACGGGATATTTTCGTAAACCTTTTTGCCTTCAACGAAAACGGGAACCAAAAGCTCGCGGTAAGTGAAGTCGGTAACGGTCATAGTCTTCCACGTTTCGATCGGATGGAATATCTCAAGAGGCTGTGATTCGTCGATAACCTCATCGTCAAGCATTATAAGGTCGGCAATGGCTTTACCGGATGCCTTTTCAAAGAGTCGAACTACCTTTTTGTAGCCGGGGTTTGTCATCTTTGCGGGGTTTTCGGATATTTTCATTTTTGGAACGAGCACGCCACAAGATTCCTCTGCGGCAAGCTTATATACACCGCCCAAAGCGGGGCAATCCTTGCTTGTGATGAGTGCCGTGCCAACGCCCCAAACGTCTATCTTTGCGCCCTGCGCCTTCAAGTGCCATATTGTGTCCTCGTCGAGGTCGTTTGATGCAACAATTTTTGTTTTTGGGAAGCCTGCTTCGTCGAGCATTTTTCTTGCTTGCTTTGAAAGGTATGCCAAGTCACCCGAGTCAAGCCTTATGCCTACGGGCTCTTTGCCTTCGGCCCTTAATTCGTTGAACACCTTGATTGCATTGGGTACGCCTGATTTTAACGTATCGTAGGTATCAACGAGCAATAAGCAGTTGTTTGGGAAGCACTTTGCGTAAGCTCTGAAAGCTTCAAGCTCGCTGTCAAAGCTCATGACCCAGCTGTGTGCGTGTGTACCGCTTGCGGCTGTGCCAAACATCTGTGCAGTAAGCACGTTTGACGTGGAGGAGCATCCGCCGATAATGGCAGCTCTTGCACCGTATATTCCCGCGTCGGGACCCTGGGCTCGTCTTAAACCGAATTCCATAACGCTGTCACCCATTGCAGCGTGCACCACTCTGCTTGCCTTTGTGGCAATGAGCGTCTGGTGGTTTATGATGTTGAGCATTGCGGTTTCGATAAACTGCGCCTGAAAAATGGGAGCTTTAACTCTTAAGATAGGCTCTCTGGGGAATACGGGTGTGCCCTCGGGGATGGCAAAAATGTCACCCGTGAACTTGAATTCGCTTAAAATTTTAAGGAAGCCCTCGTCAAAGAGATTCAAGCCTCTCAAAAATTCTATATCTTCATTATTAAAGTGCAGGTTTTCGATATATTCAACTACTTGTTCAAGTCCTGCGGCGATGGCGTAGGAGCTCATCATGCTGTCGGGCTTTCTGAAGAAAAGATCGAACACGACCTGCTGATTCATTTTATTTTCTCTGTAATAGCCGTACATCATTGTAAGCTGATACAGATCTGTCATCATTGTAAGGTTTCTCATTTATTCTTTGTCTTTACTTTCTTCTTTTTTGTCTGTTTGAACGGGAGGCTCAAAGTCGCTCAAAAGCCCTGCAGGTATTTTTGCATGAACCTTTTTTGAAAAAGCCTCGTCGTGATGTATCTTGTGCTTAATGCAATAGAGTACCGCAACGACTGCGATCATTCCAACGCATATAAGCTGATTTGTGAGTGTACCCTCGAGCTTTATTCCGTCAAGGATGATTCTTATTACTGAATAGAACACTATGTAGAGGAAGAATATATCGCCCTTATCGTGCTTTTTCTTTGAGAGAATTGAGAGCACGATAAACGTCATAAGGCTCCACATGGATTCGTAAAAGAAGGTTGCCATATGCCAGCTCTGCGTGCGGTCTATATAAACCGCAAAGGGGAAGAATTGGAGGAATTCTTGCGTTACAACGGGACCGTAAAGCTCCTGATTCACAAAATTACCCCATCTGCCTATGCACTGAGCCAGCGCAAAGCAGGGTGCGATTATATCAAGCAGATCCCAGAGATTGATCTTCTTTTTATAGCAATAAATAACGTAGCAGGGGAGTGCCGTTACAAATCCGCCGAGAATGGCAAGCCCACCCTCCCAGATGTAAAGAATTGAGATCGGGTCATCCGCGTAATTATCCCAATTTGTTAAAACGTAGAGTATTCGCGCGCCTATAACTCCCGCAATGAGGATAACAAAGCAAAGGTCAACGAATATATCGTCCTTATAGCCCTTTTTCTTGCCTCTTATGCAGCAAAGCGTAAATACGGTAACAACTGCTACCGCAAGGATCAACGAATACCAATAAATATCCTTACCGAATATTGTAAATGCGATTCTGTCTATTGAAAGTGCTGTGAGCATATTTTTCTCCTTATTATTCCCTTGGGAGTATCAACGATACCGCGCAGTATTCCTCGCAGAACAATTCCGCAAATGCGTTTGTGATATCGTCAAACGTGATGCTGTTGAGCGCATCGTAGTAGTCAAACAGGTCTGTGCCTGCAAAGGTGTGGTACGTGCTTTGGATAGCAATGCCGTTTACGCTGTTGAATATTCTGATTATGTCACCGAGGTAACTCTTTTTTGTGCGATCAAACGTTTCTTTGTCAAAGCCGTTTTCCTTTGTGCGGCAGATGTACTGCTTCAACTCGCTTATGAACTCATCGTAACGGTCGGTTTCTACCGTAAACGTTGCATAAGCGTAATCGGTTTCGGCGGTGTAGCCGTATTCAAACGAATTGTCGATTATCTGCTTGTCGTAAGCATCGTTGAAAAATTCACTTTCAGAGCCTGCAAAAAGCTCAAGTGCCATATCGACGCAAAGCCTTCTTCTTAAAAGCTCGCCTGCGGTAAAGCCTATATTGTTATCCTTACAGCCGTAAGTAACTATCGGCCTTGCAACGTCCATATGCTGTGAGATCTTGCTTGTGACTATGGATTTTGGCTCGTTAAAGCTCGGCTTTATGACCTTGCCAACGGGGATCTTCCTTTGATCCATTTTGACGTATTCCTCAGCCTTGGCAAGGACCTCGTTGGGGTCAAGATCACCCACTACAACAAGCACCATATTGCCCGGATTGTAAAAATTGTTGTAGCAAAGATAGAGCATATCGTGAGTGATGGAGGTGATGCTTTCAACGTCACCCGCAATGTCGTTTTTTACGGGATGTACGTGATAAAGAGCCTTGAGGAGATTCTTTTGTATCACCCAAGATTCCATATCGTCATACATTGTGATCTCCTGTGCGATTATGCCCTTTTCCTTTTCGACGCTCTCCTCGGTAAAGTACGGGGAATTTACGTAATTAACGAGTATTTTGAGATTTTCGTAAAAATCGTTGGTCGAAACGAAATAATAGGCAGTCATTCCATTGCCTGTGAATGCATTTGGGCTTGCGCCGTATGCGGCAAACTGCTCAAACACGTTTTCGCCGTTGGGGTTGTCGAACATTTTATGCTCAAGAAAATGAGCAATACCGAGAGGGACCTCAACAGCTTCGTTCTTACCAACGGGGATGAATTTTATATCGTTTGAGCCGTAATCCGTTGCATACATGGCAAACTGCTTTGTAAAGCCCTTTTTTGGTATGACAACAAGCCTTAAGCCGTTTGAAAGCACGGTGCGGTATATTTTTTCGTCAAGAAGGGGGAATTCCTTTATTTGAAACATATTTGTACCTCAGTTTCCCGTCAGGAAGAATACAGTATCCTCAAGCAATGATTTTGCAATGGCGATAACGTCGTCCTTTGTAACGCTGTCTATAAGCTCCATAAATTCATCCGTTGAAGCCGTGTTGCCAGAAATGATGTTTCCATAGCAATAATTCACCATTGCCGCGGCTGAATCGTTTACTGCCTTGAGCCTTGTGCGGTATTCCTTTTTTGCGGCTGACATTTCAAAATCGGAAATATCGCCGTTTATGATAGCCAAAAGCTGTTCTTTTATAATATCGTAAGCCTTTTGGTAATTTGCGGAGTCGATTCCGGTGTAAACGAAAAGCTGACCGTTGTATTTATCTACAGCGGAATACACCGTATAGCAAAGGCTTGCCTTTTCTCTCACGTTCATAAAGAGCTTGGAGTTCAAGCCTCCGCCGAAAATTTCGTTGAATGCAACAAGCTTATGGTAATGAGCGTGTGAAGCGGTAATATTCGTTCTGAAGCCAATGTTGAGCTTACCCTGCTTTACGTCCATATGCTCGGTTTCGTTTGTTATCTTAGATGGGATAACTGTTTCGGGGATGTACTTTTCAAGGGAAAGTCTGTCAACAAAGTTGAACTTGTCGGATATCTTTTTTGCAATTTCGTCTGGGCAAACGTCGCCCACCACAAAGATATCTATGGGATTGGTATTTATAACGCTTTTATAAACGTCAAAAAGCTTTTGCTCGTTTATATTGTCGAGCTCATTTGCGTTTCCGTAAACGCATTTTGTAAAGCTTTTGCCGGGATTCATCACCTGATTCAACCTCATGGCGCTGTATTCGGCTTTATCGTTTATAATTGACAAAATTTGCTGTTTTAAATTGAACGATTCCTGCAAAACATAGTCTTGTCTGAAAACACCGTTTTGCATGAGCGGATCAAAAAGTATTTCGTAAAGAAAATCACACGATCTTTCAAAAAGATCGTCGGAGTGATCGATATATCTGTCGTTAACAAAGCTCATATCAAAGCACATTATCTGCTTGTTGCCGAGCTTTCTTACGCCTGAGGAAAACGAAGCACCGTAAAGCTCTTGCATAAGCCTTTTGATGCTTTTGCGGTCGGGCAAAAGCCTTGTTCCGCGTGCGAGCACAGGGGGAATGAGAGCCTGATATGTGTAGTTATCGTTAAGCTCGCAAGGAATAAATATATTTATGCTTGTGGTCTTAAAAATATTGCACGGTATTACGTACAGACTTACGTTTTTTGCAAGCTGTATGGGTGTTGGTACTTTCATAAAAATCCTCTCGAATGCTTATCCGTATACTTTGCTTCAGGTGTGCAGGACAAATCCAAAGCAATAAAGGAGAATACTATGGATAAAGCGTGTTTGACACTGGTTATTATTGGTGCGTTGAACTGGTTGCTTATTGGTATATTCCAGTTTGACCTTGTAGCATCAATATTTGGTGGTCAGTCTGCTATTTTGAGTAGAATAGTCTACTCGTTGGTAGGTCTTGCAGGTGCATGGTGCATAGGTCTTTTGTTCAGAGATTGGCACCACCCTGCTACTGTAAGAGAATAACGCCGTATCATAAAACTGACACGGAGCTCATACAATAGAACAAACTCTAAGGCGGGAGAAATTTCCTGCCTTAGAGTCTTAAAAGTCTATAAATTGCTTATATTACTTTCTCATGAAGCTGGGAATCTGCTTGCCTGCGTCAGCGCCTTCAGCGGGCTTCTTTGAGTCAACTGTTTCCCATGCACCCTTAACAGGAGCAGCAGCCTTAGGTGCGCTTGCAGCAGCAGCCTTAGGAGCAGCGTTTGAGAAATCAACCTTTGCGGGCTTGTCATCATCAAAGCCTGTTGCGATAACCGTGATCTTAACTGCATCTTCAAGTGTGGGATCGATAACCTGACCGAAGTACATATTAGCATCCTCGCCTGCAGCTTCAACGATGTAGTTTGTAGCCTCCATGCAGTCAAAGAGTGTGAAGTTCTCGCCGGATGTGATGTTTACCAAAAGCTCTGTAGCACCGGAGATCTTGGTTTCGAGGAGGGGACTCTCAACAGCTCTCTTAGCAGCCTCGAGTGCAGCGTTTTCGCCGCTTGCCTCACCGATACCCATGTGTGCAAAGCCCTTTTCGCTGAATACGGAACGAGCGTCTGCAAAGTCAACGTTGATAACACCGAAGCCGTTGATGATCTCGGAGATACCCTTTGTAGCCTGACGAAGAATATCGTCTGCCATTTCAAATGCGTTGATGAGGGATGTGTTCTTATCAGCCAAAGCTGCGAGCTTGTCGTTGGGAACAACGATAAGAGCGTCAACAACTGACTTGAGGTTGTTGATACCGTCAAGAGCGAACTGTGCTCTCTTTTTGCCTTCCATTGTGAAGGGCTTTGTAACGATAGCTACAACGAGTGCGCCATTGTCCTTTGCTATCTCAGCAACAACGGGAGCTGCGCCTGTACCGGTACCGCCGCCCATACCTGCTGTGATGAATACCATATCGGCATCCTTAACGATCTCAGCGATCTCGTCTTCGCTTTCTTCAGCTGACTTTCTGCCTACCTCGGGGTTGCCGCCTGCGCCGAAGCCACGTGTGAGCTTCTCGCCGATGATGGGCTTGTTGGGAGCGAGTGAACGGTATGTAGCCTGCTTGTCCGTATTGATTGTTACGAATTCAACGCCTTCAATGCCGGAAGCGATCATTCTGTTAACTGCGTTACCGCCGCCACCACCGACACCGATGACCATTATTTTGGGTACTTCAATGAAATTATTATCTGCCATTTGTAAAAACCTCCGCCTATACAATAGTATACTGAATCTTTTACTATATTATAGCATAACTATCAAATTTTTTCAATTGATTTTTTAAAATTTTTTTACTTTTTTTTCCGTAAATATACGATATTTGAATATTTTATGAATTTTTCGCTTGATTTTTTGTAATTGTGGCAATATCAGACTTGACACGGCGGATTAAATATGTTAAAATATCTAAGATAATTACTGTAAGCATGCGGTGGGAGTTACCCGCTGTATTTGGGAGGAATTATGGAAAAGAAATTACCTGTTGCACTTCAGCTTTTTTCTGTGAGTGACGACATGAAAAATGATTTTGAAGGTACGTTAAAAAAAGTTAAGGAAATGGGCTACGAGGGCGTTGAGTTTGCCGGCCTTTTTGGCAGAGATCCCAAGAATGTTAAGGCGTTCTGCGAGGAGATAGGCCTTGTGCCTGTGTCCATCCATCTGGACCTCGGTATGCTCTTGAAGCATTTTGATGATACAATAAAAGAGGCTGTTGACCTTGGCGTTAAGTACGTTGTTGCACCCTTCTTGCCCGAAAAGTACAGACCCGACGGCGAGGAAGGCCACTTGCTTATTGACGGCTTGAAGGAGATAGGCAAAAAGGTTGAGGCTCTCGGCATGAAGTTTGGTTATCACAACCATAATTTTGAATTTGAAACAAAGGTTGGCGATACCTGCCTTTTTGAATACTTGATTGAAAACGTAGGCCTTGAGCATTTCAATATTGAGATGGACTTTGGCTGGCTCGGCATTGCTCAGCAGGATCACCTTGCATACATCAATAAGCTTGCAGGCAGCTTGGGAATAGTGCACCTTAAGGACTATTATTTCCCCGAGATAAAGCCGGTTGAGGAGAGAGATCCCAACGAGATCGACTTTTTCGATTTCAGACCCATGGGTTACGGCGAGCTTGATATCCCCATGCTTTTGAACGCGTTGAAGGATGCAGGTACAGAGTGGATAATAATTGAGCAGGATGACAAGAGCTACAAGTATCCCGAATGGTCCAAGCTTGACTGCGTAAAAAAGAGCATCGAGTATTACAAGTCACTCTGATATGTTACCGATAGCGTTGCAGCTCTCGCCGCTTGGTGGGGAGCTTGTAAAGGATTTTGACGGCACTGTTGCAAAGGTCAAGGAAATGGGCTACGACGGTGTTGAGTTTGCGGGGTTTTTCCGTAAGGATGCTGTTTACGCAAGAAAGGTCTGCGACGATAACGGCCTGAAGATAATTTCAAACCACACGTTATTTGAGGATCTTTATTACGACACAGATAAAAGAAAGCAGATATTCGACGACTGCAAGACCATCGGCGCGGATTATTTGGTAGTGGCGTACCTTATGGAGGATTGCAGACCCGGCATCGGCGACTTTGGCAAGTTTGTAAACGGCATGAAGGAGCTTGGACGCCAGGCGCTTGACAACGGAATAACGCTTTGCTACCACAATCACAGCTTTGAGTTTGAGATAGGGGTTGAGGGCAAATATCTGTACGATATGATATTCGACAATATCGGCACTGAGCTTTTGAAGCCACAGCCCGACCTTGCGTGGATAGCAGTTGGGCTGTGGCTTCAAAAGCTCAG
>SVGF01000134.1 GCA_015056475.1 Clostridiales bacterium | reverse complement strand
AATAACGTAGAGCTTTTTTTCAGAACACCCGGCGGCAACGTAAGAAAGAGAGTAGCAAAGGGTCCCCTCCTTCTTCAGGATCATGGCAATAAAGTCAGATACAGAAATATCTGGATCGAAAGACTTTCTTAAAATAACTATATCAAAAGGAGAATATAATTATGGCTTTTGAAAAAATTGTATTGTTTGATGGTACCAGCCTTGACGGTTGGGTAAAGAGAGATGGTTCACCTGCTAACTGGCATCTTAATGATGACGGTGCTATGACAGTAGCAATCGGTGAGGGCGACATCATTTCTAAGGAAACTTATAAGGATGCTCACATTCACGTTGAATTCTGGCTTCCCAATATGCCCGAGGCTGAAGGTCAGGGCAAGGCTAACAGCGGTGTTTACGTTCACGGTGTTTACGAGTGCCAGGTTTTGGACTCTTACGGCGTAGAAAACCCCGAAAGCTGGGATTGCTCCGGTATTTACCAGCAGTACAAGCCCCTTACAAACGCTAACCTTCCCCCGGAAACTTGGCAGACATACGATATCTACTTTGTAGCTCCTAAGTTCAACGATGCAGGCGAAGTTATTGAAGACGGCAGAATGACAGTTATCTTTAACGGTGTTTGCGTACATAACAACATCGTTCTTAAGAGTAACACTCCCGGTGGCGTAATCGACGGTCGTCTCGCAGAAGGTCCCCTCCTCCTCCAGGATCACTGGAACAGAGTTCGTTTCAGAAACATCTGGATCGAAAAGCTCAACTGATAGAGTTGATTTAACAAAAGACTACACGGCGCGGTGCTTGAATTTTGAGCATCGCGCCTTTTTTATGCAAAAAAATAATTCCGTTTGACTTTAGTTTGCGGCTATGTTATAATTGTATAAGTATAATTTAACAATAAGTTTTGGAGGAAGAAATGACAAGATCAAAGCTTTCCGGTAAATTTTGGTTTGCGCTCACGACTTTCAGCCTTATAGGTCAGGTGGCATGGATAGTTGAGAATATGTACCTCAACGTGTTTATCTACAAAATGTTTAACGCATCTGCTGCGGACATTTCAGCAATGGTAACCGCAAGCTCCATCGCCGCAACGTTAACAACGGTATTCATAGGTGCATTGTCCGACAAATTAGGCAAGCGCAAGGTGTTTATGTGTATGGGATACATTCTTTGGGGAGTTTCTATATTCAGCTTTGTGGCGTTGAACACACAAACGTTGGGTACGTTATTTCCCATGGCAGTTTCTGTAACGTCGCTCGGCGTAACACTCACCATTCTGCTTGACTGTGTAATGACGTTTTTCGGCTCTGCCGCAAACGATGCCGCATTTAATGCATGGCTTACCGATTCCACAGATTCAACAAACAGAGGTGCAGCTGAAGGTATAAATTCTATGATGCCCTTGGTGTCAATGCTCCTTGTATTTGGCGGATTTATGTTCTTTGACTTAAACAGATCGCAAAGCTGGACGATAATATTTACCGTCATCGGTGCGATCGTTACAGTCATTGGTATTCTTGGCTTCTTTATAATCAAGGATAATGCTGCAGCCCCATCCGACAGCGGATATTTTAATAACGTTCCATGGCTTTTTGCCTTCAACGGTAAATCAAAACAAATCCTTTTACAAAACACTTTTGTGCTACGTGATTTTCTGTATATCCATACAAGTATTTATGCCCTATCTCATACTCTACTACGAGGTATCTCTGGGTATTGTAAATTACGTGCCGATACTTGCTCCTGCAGTAATACTTGCGGCGGCGGCAACCTTCTTTTGGGGAAAGGTATATGACAAAAAGGGCTTTGATTTTTCTTCGGCAATAAGCATATTGGCACTCGTTTTGGGTTACGTGCTCCTTTTCTGCTTTAAGAACATAGCAATGGTATTTATAGGCTCATTGCTCATGATGTGCGGTTACCTGTGCTCCACAGCAGTTTTTGGCGCACAGATAAGGGATCTCACCCCCGCGGGCATGGCAGGCAGATTCCAAGGCGTAAGAATATTCTCCCAGGTGCTTATACCCGGTATTGTAGGTCCTTTTATAGGCAAAACAATTCTTCAGAATGCAAGGCAGATCGTCAATAACGACGGTACGACCTCATTCGTGCCCAACGAAAATATATTCCTCGGTGCATTGGCGGTGCTCATTGTTTTGATAGTGCTGATGCTCATTACAAGGGACAAAAAGCAATACAGAATACAAAAGCTTTCAACTGATATAAAGCCGGATGATGATTCATCCTGGCTCACAGAGCATCCGCGCCCTCAGATGATGCGAAATGACGTGCTTAATCTTTGCGGCAGCTGGCAACTTTCATCACTTTATAATGGTAAGCTCACTCCTCTTGGCGATATCACTGTGCCCTTTGCCCCCGAGTCAGCACTTTCGGGCATAAACAGGCAAAAAAAGAATAAAGAAAAATACGTTTACGAAAAAACGTTTACTGTCCCCGACTCCTTTTTGGGCAAGGAACTGATACTGCATTTTGACGCGGTTGACAGCACCGCAGAGCTCTACCTTAACGGCGAGTATCTCGCCACCCACCACGGCGGCTATACCCCTTTTGACTTCCACATAACAAACAATGTCAAGGATGGAGAAAATACTATCAAGGTCATTGTTACGGACGAGCTTGATACCAACTACCCCTACGGCAAACAAAGCAAAAAGCGAGGCGGAATGTGGTACACTCCAATCAGCGGTATATGGCAGGCAGTCTGGCTGGAGGCTGTGCCCTATAAGTTTGTAGATAGTATCAAAACAGACGTGACTCTCGATTCAGTCACATTCTACGTATGTGGAGGCGAAAGCCATAAGTCAATTTCTATTGACGGCGTTGGCGAATACGAATTTGACGGAGATACGTTCACACTTTCCATCCAAAATGCGAAGCTCTGGTCGCCCGAAACTCCGCATCTTTATTATTACACATTGACCTGCGGTGATGATATCATCCGTTCCTATTTTGCATTGAGGACTATTGATATCAGGGATGTAAACGGAAAATCATACATTTGCCTTAACGGCAAGCCCTATTTCTTCCACGGCTTACTCGATCAAGGCTATTGGCCCGACGGTATTTTTACCCCTGCAACACCAAAAGGCTATGAATACGATATTTTGCAGATGAAGAAGCTCGGCTTTAATATGCTGAGAAAGCACATCAAGTCAGAGCCCGAGGCTTTTTACTACTACTGCGATAAACACGGCATGATCGTTTTCCAGGACTTTATCAATAGTGGCAAATACAGCTTCTTGCTTGATACAGCTTTGCCAACAATAGGTATAAAAAAGGGACTTTGTCGCCCTGCAAGCAAAAAGCGCAAGGAAGTATTCTACGAGAATGCAATTAAACTTATATCGAAGCTTAAATCTCACCCATCGGTTTGCTACTACACCATATTCAACGAGGGCTGGGGACAGCATGACCACGACGCAATTTACCTCAAATTAAAAGAGCTTCAACCAAACGTTGTTTTTGATACTGCATCGGGCTGGTTTATACCAAATGAAAGCGACGTTAAAAGCGAACACGTTTACTTTAAGAAGATCAACTTGAAGTCGCAAAGTGGCAAGCCTCTTATTTTATCCGAATTCGGCGGATATTCTTACAAGATCCCCGAGCATTCCTTTAATCTTGACAAGACCTACGGTTACAAAATATGCCCTAACAGAGAGGATTTAAATTCATCACTTGAGGCTTTGTATATTGGCGAGGTACTCCCGGCTATTACAAATCATGGCTTGAATGCTACTGTTTTGACGCAGGTAAGCGACGTTGAGGACGAAACAAACGGCTTAATGACGTACG
>SVGF01000133.1 GCA_015056475.1 Clostridiales bacterium | reverse complement strand
GTTTACAGCAGCAGTCGCAGATATCGTCGTTTGAGCGTGCTCTTGCATATCTGGGATCACGGTAGCCCGAGCCCGACGCATAAGAATTTGTATTCACTCTGTTGAATGCGGCTCTGTATTCCTCGTTTGCAGGGTCCATATTGCAAGCCTGAGCGTAATACTTCTTAGCTTCAAGCTGCCATCCTCTGAACCAATAAACGTTGCCCATAAGGAAATACCATTCTGCATTTCTTACGTTGGTGGATTTAAGCAAAATTTCAGCCTCAAAATATCTACCCGAGGACAACAGGGCTCTTACCTGCTGAAGCAATTGTTCTATGGTAACGTTCTGATAGCCGTAACCCTGCTGACCCGCATTATAGGTATATCTGTAATTGCCGTACTGCGCGCCCTGCTGGGATTGGTTGGAATAATATGAATTATTCGACGTTCTGCCGTTTTTTATCATATCATAAGCTTCGTTTATCTGCTTAAGCTTTTCGTTTGCGGTAGCCTCGTAGTCCGTGCCCTTGTACTGGTCGGGGTGGTACTTTTTAACAAGCTTTCTGTATGCCGCTTTTACTTCATCTTCTGTGGCGTTTTGGCTTACGCCCAACACTTCGTATGGATTCAATATTATATTTCCTTTATTTTTATTGCATTAAATATTCGCCCTTGGGCTTTTGTGTTTTTTGACCGGAAAGAACCTCTTGCGTGCGCTTTGGCATCCCCACAAAAATTATATTTTCTAAAATTTCATTGTTGCGCTTTATTTGCAATTTATCATATAAACGACCTATCTCTGTGAGTGCGCCCTCAAGAAGGAATTGAGCATCCTCCTTCGAAGAAGCTATCACCTCATCTGCGGTAAGCCCTTTATTTGCAAGTATGAACGGATTGTATGAGCCTGATTCGTGATCCTTTTTTATGTCCGCAAATGCATCTATGACCCAAAGCCACTTCCCCATAAAAAAGCCAAACCAATAAATATCATTGCCGCCGTCGGGCATTACCCTTACAGCAAGCTCACCCATCATCTCTGCAAAGGGCTGAGCCGCCATATCAAGCACGTCGCAAAGTCCCTCCTCAAGCATATTGAGCTCGTCAAGCTTGGATGCGATTATGGAGTCAGTTTCAGCATCATCATTTGCGGCACGTGTATACGGACGCTTGAACCATATTTTTGCGATACGGGAGGTTACCCCTCCGTCGTCACGAATATCGTCCTTTATTTTATTGTATAAAAGAAGCACGTTCAACGCCGCAGCCTTATCAACCGAGGAATTATGCACCACCATTGGTGACTTCGTAAACGGATGCACAATGCAACGTTGACGTTTGAGATACACGGCATCGTCCGACATCGAGCTGACGATTATTGCTATAAAGACCGCCTCGTATGATAAGCCAAGGTTGCAAAGACCAGCGTAACGTTTACCCATGCTTTTACACAAGCCGCAATAATAAGCTCTGTAATCTGTATATTGGCCTATAGTCATTTGTGATTTTGCAGGTTTTATATTACCAAACATATTAACAAAGCCTCCTGTTCATCTATTATATTATAATAACACAAAAGGGCGCGTATGTCAATATCAAAAATTAACCGAATATGAAATTACCGTTAATTTTTAGGGAAATTTACGTAATAAAGTGTGCAAAACAAAATAATGAGGGATCTGAGTCACAATATCCGACAGTATATTTTCTCTCAAACGACACAAAAATGACACCCGTAATGATATAATCAAACTGCATATGGAGGTGGTGGCATGACAGTCTACGTTTATGCAGACGTAATGCTTTTAGTTTGTTTACTGACGCAGTTGCCCGTGCTCTGGAGTATTGCAAGGAGCTACGGATACAGATTTCGTATATTAAGATGCACAACTGTTGCCGTTATTGAATGTGTTGCGGTGATATTGCTCGTTATCTTGAGGTGCAACATTGCGTTAATGGCTCTTATCTGGTGTGGGGTGACGCCTTTTGGTGTTGTAATTGCTTTTGGAAGGTGCAAATTCAAGCAAATTTTAAGGCTTTCGGCATTGAGAATGGCATTTGACGGAATACTCAGCGGAGGATCAATGGTGGTGAATCTCTTTATTGAGGAGCAAAGCAAAAATTATACGAGCATCGGTGTAATAATAATAGTAACGATAGTGTTTTGTGCGGTTATAAGAATGAAGCGTTCAGCATACGCTATTGGTATAGCGTCAACAGAATGCGGGAGGCTGTTTTTGAGAATAGAAACAAACGAATGCATTTTTGAGGATTGGGCGTTGGTGGACAGTGGAAACACTTTGTGCGAGCCTATATCAAAATGCCCCGTGATATTATTGGGTAAAGATTGCAATGCAACATGTATATCTGCTAAAAATAAAACGAGGTACGTCCCCTGCCGCACAGCAACCGGTGAAAGTGTCCTTGAGTGTGTAAAAGCGACTGCGATGGTCGGCAAAAGCATCGACAGGCTTAAAGACATTGGTGACGTTTGGGTGGGTTATTCAGAATTTATTGACTGCAATGCGCTGATAGGCGTTCAAATAATTCAGCTGATAGACAAGGAGAAATAATATTATGATAATGAAGAAGATCAAAAGCTTATACATAAAAATATTAAAAAAGCTGTTCTTTAACAAAGCCGAATGTAAGCTGTATTATTTTACGCTGGGGAACAGTCTGCCTGCGCCCTTGCCCGCCGATGAGGAAGCAAGCCTGCTTTTATCAGCACAAAACGGTGACGAAAGTGCAAAGCAAGCATTGGTTGAGCATAATTTAAGGCTTGTGGTGTATATAGCAAAAAAATTTGATAATTCATCCGTTGCAATGGACGACCTTATTTCAATAGGAAGCATTGGTTTGATCAAGGCTGTAAATTCGTACAAGACCGATAAAAACATTAAGCTGGCGACTTTTGCATCCAAGTGCATCGAGAATGAGATACTTATGTTTTTGAGGAAGGCTGTAAAATGCAAAGCAGAGGTTTCACTTGATGAGCCGTTGAATACGGATTCCGACGGTAACGAGCTGCAGTTGACGGACGTTTTGGGCGCGAGCGATGAAGACGTTTACGAGGCGTGCGAGCAAAAAATGATGAGCAAGGAGCTTTACAAGGCGATATCCAAGCTAAAAGCAAACGAGCAGATGATAATAGAATTGCGATTTGGACTGAACGACAAAAATGAAAAAACGCAAAAGGAGGTTGCGGATATGCTGGGAATATCGCAATCGTACATATCGAGATTGGAAAAAAAGATAATAAAAAAATTAAAAAAGGATATAGTACAGATAGGCTGAGCCAAAGCTATATAAACTGCTTTATTGTACGTGCAAATATATCCTTGCACTCGGTATGGTGGGGTACAAATTTATCGGAATACAACAGAGATACAAAATCGGTATATTCAAGCCAACGTACATCCTGAACCTCTTCCCTTTGTAATGTGAAATTACAGGAATCGGGATCAAGCCTTGTGATATAGAATTGACCGAGCTCGTTGAATTGTGTAGATACTATCTGCTCGCAAAATTCAATGTCCGCTTTCAAAAGTGAGATTCCAAGCTCCTCTTTTGCTTCTCTTATGCAGGCATCTATTGCAGATTCGCCCGCAATTACGTGCCCTGCTGATGAAATATCCCAAAGATCGGGCATGAACGACTTGTTTTTTGAGCGCAGCTGCACAAGCACTCTGCCGTTTGTATCAACTATCCAGAGCCAAACAGTCTTGTGAAAGCATTCAGGTTTTTGCGAATGGCAATAGCTCTTTGTTCTGACTGCCAGAAAATTGCCGTTTATATCAAAAGTATCAAGCATTTCTTCCATAATTTCACCTTTAATAACAGGCGCGCTACACTTGCCGTAA
>SVGF01000011.1 GCA_015056475.1 Clostridiales bacterium | reverse complement strand
TCCTACGGAGGTGACGTTGTTTTATTGAATAAATGTGAAAAATTCGTAGGGGGTGGTTCGTGAATTGAACGCAAAGGACGTATTATTTACACCTCATCCATCAGCCTTCGGCTGACACTCGACGTTTTGCTTCGCAAAACTCGGTGGTCGCTTGCGACCTTGTTCTCCCACTGGAGAAGGCTTTTTTCCGTCGCTTGCGACCTTGTTCTCGCACCGGAGAGGGCTGGTTAGTTCCGGCTAACGGAATGGAGGGACAATACTTACAGGGATGCAATTCAAATAAGCAGGGATGCAATTCAAATAAGATTGTATTGCATTGTTTACAATCCCTCAGTCTTTCGCTACGCGAAATCCCACGGATACCACCGGTATCCGTTGTTCCCATTTAGGCAAGGGAGCCGAGGGTGTAGGTGCGTAACGTAGAGCAGGGCTTGTTCCCGACGTTTGCGGTGGAAATAGGTTAATCGAAACGGACCGTCGAGGACGCCGGTCCCTACAAGGTTAATGACGTTTTGTCGGATGAATGCGCAGTATTCGTAAGGGTGATTCACGAATCGACCGCAATGGATGCAAAGGCGGACGACCGATGGTCGCTCGAATAATATTTTTGGGCATATCGTATAATAACGGGCAGATCATGTAGTATCTTTGTAAAAAATAAAAAAAATCAAGCGGATATTAAAAACACCCGCTTGAAGTAAATTATTTTGCTATGTCAATTATAAACTCAACGTCTGTGATATCACACATGAGTGATTCCTTTTTTATTTTTATAATGCCTACCAGATCAGGATCATCCACATCGCCGGCAGAAGGATAAAGCTTGAATGCAACGTTCAGCTTACCTAGTACAAACACCGCAAAGTCCAATCTAATTGAGCTGTAATATTGTGAGAGATTTGTTGTAAACACCAAATACAAATATCCGTCATCCTTACCAAACAGATACTCGCTGTCGTATAAAACAGGCTTTTCGGTTATACCCAAAACGAATTTTCCATCCGAATCAAAAATCTCTCTATGCCTTGTAAGCGTTGCGGTAAGTGCATCGTAGCTTGTCTTTATGAGTTGACCGTCCTTTTCGATCTGAGCGTTGGGATCACACAGATACGCCGCGTCCATATCAAAGCCCTTTATTGATCCGTACGTTTCAAGGGCAGCTGCTTCACCGATATGCGGGATAGTATCATTAATTATAGAAGCAAGAGTCAATCTTTCATCTTCAACAAAGGTAACATTCAACCCTTTTCTACCAGAATAAGAACCTGGTTGTACTTTTAATATTATAAGTGCTTCAAACGTACCTTCTATTTCGTCTTGCACCTCGGCTTGAAAGCTTACGTTCAAGCCGGAGCTATCTGTGTATGCATCTGTAACCTCTGTAAGCTTTACAGCTCTGTTTTCTGAACGCATCAGGCAGAAGTTGTAAACATAGTGACCTCTCGGAAACTTGAAAATATCCGAATGCGCAAAACTTACATCATAAGCATCACTTACGTAAACAGAATGATCACCGGACACCTTATGTTCAACCAGGTTTACACCCAAAATACCATTGATCTTTTTAATGTCATAGCCTTCTGTAATGCAATGGACGGACAAAGTGTTTTCATCTTCAACTTTGCTTGATAGTGGAATGCGTGCTTCGTCATCCAATGAATTGATCAACGCGCTCAAATACTCCGCTTTTTGAGGATCAAGCGTTGGCACTACTACCGGGTTTTCTTTTGTTGGAAACATCGGTACCTTGGGATCCTCACCACACGCGCCAAGCAACACAGATATCAGCAGCAAAGCTATCATTACTTTGATCTTTTTCATACAGGTACTCCTTTCAAGATTATACGGCGATAATGCCCTGTACTAATACAGACGAATATTGTGATCAAAAGGTTTCACTTTTATGCGAAAAATTTATATTTTTTAATATCCGATAGCAACTCCGAAGAAAAGTATCATAACAGTAATAATAAATATTATGACCTGCAATTTCCACGTCCATTTTACCCATTTTGCATACGAAACGTTTGCCATTGAAAGTCCCACCATGAGCACGGGGTTTGTGGGAAGAATAACGTCGGTAAAGCCGTCCGCCATGCAATACGCCAATATAACGAGTGACGGCGAGAAGCCTATTACATTTGCTATAGGCAAAACCACGGGCATTACGAGGATTATCTTTGCCGAGGCTGAGCCTATAAACATCTGCAAGAAAAGTATCAGCAGGTAAATGAGCAATATTGCAACGTACTTATTCTGACCGCTGAGCACGTTTATGGCGTAGTTCATTACGGTGTCAAGTATTCCGCTTTCTGTCATTACAAGCTTTGCGGATGATGCCACTGCGATTATCAGCACAGCAGGAAGCATTGCAACAGCACCGTCAAGTATGTATCTGAGCACTTTGCCGAGCTTGTGCCCAATAGCGGTACTGCAAGCTATGCCGCAGATAAGGAAGCTTGCCGCAAGCAAAGGTATTGCAAGGCCTGATATGGCTCTGACTGTTGCAATAAGCACGAGCAGCACTGCCTGTATTCCGAAGAATATGAGGAATGAATTAAACGTCTTGTCCTCATCTACGGTTGATTCGGTCGTACTTTGCGCCATTGAAGCGCGGCGCTCAATGTCAATTTCGTAGCTAAGTGAGGATTCGGGGGACTTTTTGATCTTTTTTAAGTGGATCAAGAGGAATGCACATACCGTGCCGTACGTAATCACGAAGAATATCACTCTGAGCCACATACCCGACGATATTGCCTGCCCTGCGACCTGGGATGCGAGCCCTACGGAAAAAGGATTTGTCATAGCCGCAGAAAAGCCGAAGCACGCTGACATCAAGCACGCACCCAAGCCCATCATGGTATCCATATTCATGGATATCATCATCATTATTACGATTGGCAAAAGCGTTACAAGCTCCTCAAACATGCCAAAAAGGCTGCCGAAAAGCATAAATATGAGCGACGTAAGACAAACCACTATGCGCTGATTTTTGCCGAGCTTTGAGATGAGTCGCTCTATAAAGACTTTGATGCCGCCGATCTTTTCAAGAAGATTGAACACACCGCTCATAACGAGCAAGAATATGCTTATCACTATTATGGTTGCGGCATCCTCGGATGCAAACACTCTTATGGGAGCTGTGATTATCCTCCAGATGGCAATTCCGGATATTTGCCCGCTTTGGTAAGTGCCTGCGATGATCATACCGCTTTCATCGCGCAAAAAGCTGCCCTGCGGGATGAAGTATGACAATGCGCCGCTAACAGCCAGCACTGCGGCAAGTATTATCATTACGGTGATGAAAACTCCTGCCTCAATATTGACGAAGGATCTTTGCTTTTTGTTTGTCTTGTTCTGGTGCTTCATAATAATTCTCCGTATTTTTATTGTGCATCGGATGCGTTATCGCAAAGTATAGCAGATGCCATATACCATTCCACAGCACTGCGTTTTTCTTCAGGCACAAAATAGTATATATTTTTACCTACGTAAACCTCAAAATCCTCTCCCGCACCAAAAAGCAATCTGTATATCTGCTTTATGGGGAAATTCAACTCAACGTATTCGCCGTCGCGAGTGCCCCTGTATTGAAGTCCCTCGGCGGTAAGCGTGCAAACCCCCTCGCCCAACTCGCGAAGCATATTCATGCCCTTTTCATTCTGACCCTTTAACACTACCTTTGACTCAAGCTTGTAATCAGGATCGTTTTGGATAGTATTTTTAAGCTCTGAAAGCTGTGCGTCATACCACTCGCCTATGTTTTTGTAGGGCACCTTGCCGCTGAATGAATATCTGTTATCAAGCGTTGCAATTTTAGAGCAGTTTGAGCAGATGATATCCCTGCCATCGGTTGAAAGTGTGTATTTTGACGAGCAAACGGGGCAGGTAGTTAATATGTTTTCAAGCCCACATGCGAGATTTTTTGAATTGTAGTGCAATTCGGGATGGGATTTGAGCCACTCATATTCATCGTAACGAAGCCTATCCTCTATTTTTTTGCCTATCTCGTCGGGAGAAAGTGTTTTTACCTCATCCTTTGTGAGAAGTATGTCAAGCTCCGCCTCAACGAGCGAGCCTCTTACCATGCCCTTGCTCCACTTAGGATCTGCAAGGTAATCGCCATGCAAAACGATTGAATACACCGGCACGCCCATCTTTTTTATAAATGAATAAGTCGTGGGCTGAATATCCTCAAACTTGCCCGCTGTGGATAGTCTTGCCTCGGGCATAAATGCAAGCACTCCGCCCTCTTTGATTACTGTCATGCTGTTTTTTACACTTTCGATATCAACGGTGAACATGCTTTTTGCAAAGCAACCGTAGAATCGCATTATCGCACCAAGCACGTTATGGTAAAAATAGAGCCTTGCTGCGATAAAATTTGGGCTGTGCTTTCTTATGAGAGTGCCCGCAAAAACAAAATCAATGAACGAGCCGTGGTTGCAAAGCACTATGCACGGCTTTTCAAAGGAATCGCCGACTTTATTATTTAAGCGCATTCTGATACCCTTGAACCACAGTATTATTCTTGCAACGATGTAAGGAATGAGTATTTTGTTTTTATTGTTGATCTTTACTTTTATTCCTTCGGTGGAGTGTCTATCGATATAATCGTTGACCTTTGCAAAAAGCTGTTCTTTTTTTGCAAATGCTATAACAATAAGCACCAACAGCACCACAAACAGAGCGAGAGATAATTCCCAGCTGTGCGACATTGCAATATTGCCCAATGCAACGCCAATTACTATGGATGGCAAGCTGCCCAGCATTGTGAGCGTGATATATCTGTGATATTTCATACCTACGCTTGCAGCCAAAAAGCATATCATACCGTAAGGAATCGCAGGCAGGAGGTACAGAATGATTATTACAGCCGCAAACACCTTTGATGAGCTTGCCTTTTCAAAATTGATATGGAGATTTTTTACAAAATAGCGCCTCATACCGTCGCCGTAGAATTTATACAGCAAGAATATGACGGTATTGCCTAACAAAACGCCAACCGCACACCACAGTGTTCCAAGCCAAAAGTCAAACGATATGCCCGCAACGACCTGCACGGGCTCGGCAGGTAAAAATGCTATCAACACCTGAAGCATTGAGAGGAGTGCAATGGTAAAATAACCTCTGAAGCCGAGCTCCAAAAGCATATCTCTTGCTTGCTCTGCGGTGTAACCGTTAGTAAACACGCTCTTTATTATCTGATAATTGTCACCCGATAAGAGCATTAAGCTCACCAATCCAAGAAATATCAATATACCAACGCCTACCAATATGCGGTTTTTTAGCAAAGCAGTATCTTTATTCATAGCTTCAATATTATCTCCAAACTATACTTCAATTAATTGTACCACAAAATTTACATTTTTGCAATAGTTTTACGCTATTTTAGGTAAAATTGTCATTCCGGAATTTAAAAAGCATTATAATTCATTTATATCAATATTTTTATTTAATATGCTTGATTTTTAGCAACATGTATGTTAGAATTATACAAAAAGATCAGGAGCGTAATATGATAGAAATTATTTACCCTGTAAAAGTTAAATTTTCATCTGAAAATGCAAAAAATGCCGATATTTTGCTTCATGAGCACGATCTTCAGATAGGCTTGAACGAAAGTGAATTATGCACTATCCCCCCGTCGGAATATATTATTCTCGACTTTGGTATGGAATATAGCGGCGGTGTGAGGTTTCTTGCATTTGACGGAAGCAATTCCGTAAGGCTTCGTCTTGGAGAGAGCCTTGGCGAATGCTGTGCAGAATTGGGAGAGGACGGTGCTTGTAACGACCATTCCTTGAGAGATCTTACAGTTGAAGTGCCGAGATTCTCCGATAACGAATATTTTAAGAGTGCATTCAGATTCTTGAGGATCGACAATAACGGTGATACAGCTTTGTCTCTCAAGGCGGTTGTGTTGACGTATAATCACGCTGACGTTGAACAGATAGGCAGCTTTGAGTGCAATGACGAAACAGTAAACGACATATTCAACGCAGCGGTAAGAACTATGCATCTCAATATGCAAAACGGTGTGCTTTACGACGGAGTAAAGCGCGACAGGCTTGTTTGGATCGCAGATATTCACCCCGAGGAGCTTGCATATCTCGGATTATATAATGATTACAGCTTTATCAAAAATTCCATTGAGCATCTCATTGCGCAAACCGAGCTTCCCAGATATATGAATAATATTGCCGCTTATTCAAACTGGTTTGTTATTGCATTCTATGAGTACGTATTCCACACGGGCGACATCGATTTTCTCAATAAACACAAGCAGTACGTTATTGATACGATTGAGTATCTTGCAACGAGCATTGACGACGAGGGTGTTCTCCACGTTCCGTACGATTACGTATTCTTTGATTGGCCCACTCATCATGCAAAGGATGGCGGTTTTGCAGGAAACGTTGTACTTTGGTATCTTGGAATGGATATAGGTCGCAAGCTGATGGATATTATTGGCGTTGACAGTTCTAAGATAGCAAAAAAAGCAAAGCTTATTTACGAGCGTTATCCCGAAAGCTGCGACTACAAGCAGGGCGCAGGCATGAGGATTTATGCAGGTATGGACCAGGACGGTAGCGTGCTTACCCAAAACGGCGCAAAGGGCTTTTCAACACTTCTTAGCTACTACATTCTTTACGCTATTTTTAAGTCATCCGGTTCAAGTATTGCTATAGACCTTATGAAGGAATACTACGGCACTATGCTTTCGCTCGGTGCAACCACCTTCTTTGAGGACTTTAATATTGACTGGGCAATAAATGCCGCAAGAATTGACGAATTTCCAAATGATGGTCAGATAGAAATGCATCGCAAATACGGAGATTTCTGCTACGTCGGTTACAGACACAGCCTTTGCCACGGTTGGTCTGCAGGTCCGGTTCAGTTCCTCCAGAGATGCGTTGCCGGTATTGAAGTGCTCGACATCGGATGTAAAAAGATATCCGTCAAGCCCGACATTGGCTCTCTTGAATGGATCAAGTGCACATTCCCAACACCGTACGGTAAGCTTTCCGTTTACTGTGACAAAAACGGAACAACGATCGATGCTCCCGATGGAATAGAAATATTAAGATAAAATAAAAGCTGCTCAGTCTTCTGAAAAAGAAGTCTGAGCAGTTTAATTTTATTCGGTCATTTTGCAATATCATCTCTGCTGGGAAATAAAGCTCTGCTTATAAATATGACGCTTTATCATCATAAAATCGTTTGTATTTATAGCACCGTTACCGTTGATATCACCCGCAAAATAATAAATACCTTCAAGATACGTCTCTCTGTAGATATGACGTTTTATCATCATAAAATCATTTGTATTTATCTTTCCGTTGCCGTTTACGTCACCAAAGATCACCACAGTTCTGCGGTATAATTCTTCACCGGTTTCATTATCGGTAACGGTTATAATTGAACCCGTACCGACTATATCCTGAGGGTCAACGTCGGTTCCGTCCGAATACGTCATCTTGACGGTAAAAGAATCATCAAAGCCAAACGAATTGATAAGGCCCTCGTACGTAGTGTTAAGGTCAATACCGTAAATAACTCTAACGTCGTCAACTACGGCTTCGGTTACGGGCGATACCTCTGTATAAAGTATTACACGCGCAGTATATTCCTCACGGCTGTTACCCTTTACCTTCACCTCAATTTGCATATTCTCAAGAACTGATATCTTTTTGAGTATTTTGACGTTGAGAGTATCTGTATTTATCTCAAGCTTGGATGCTTTGCCGTTAATAAGGCTGATCTCAAGATCCTCCACCCTCGGCATGGGAATATCAAGCTCGCTGTAAATGCCGTTCATTGCAAGGTATGAATATATATCCACAACATCACCAACGTTACAGCGTATCATCTGAGAGTTGAACGCAAGATATCTGTCCTCGTTTATATCGAGAAAATTGTCGTCAAATTCATAGCCGATGCTCTCTATGTAATAGTACATAGCCGAGTTTTCAAGAATGCGGTTTCCTGAAAAATCAACTACCGCGCCTCTCATTAATGCTTTTGTGAGAACCGAGGTCTCTACTGTTGTGATAAGATTGTCGGAAAGGTCGTATTTTTGAATATTTCCCGAAAAAAGAGCCTCTGTAACTGCATCGATCTCACAGCCTACAAGCGAAAGCTCAACAACGTTCAACTGAGCAAGCTCCTCAAAATACTCGTGAACGTACACAGTTCCGTCGAGATTGAGCGTTATAAGATCCTTGAGCTCACCAAGCTTGGGAACTATAACGTCATCAATAATTGAGCCAAGACCGATTCCGGTATAATCAGTTCTTGTGAATATATTGTCTATATCAGCCTGAGAAAGAGTTGAACCGCTTACGTATATTTCCTTTGTCTTGCTGTAAGAGGTCATTGCGGGGATCTTATCCTTAAGATCCATATCGCAAAGCCAAAGCGATCTGTAACCGTTTGCAAGCACGTTTTTGAGCTCGGCAGCACTTAAAGAATTGCCCGAAAGCTTCAATACTCTGAGTGAAGGGGTTGTGAGGTAAAGTCTGGGATAAGCCTTTGTAATCTCATTGTATGAAAAATCAGCATATACAAGGCTTGAAAGCGTATTTATACCCGAAAATTCCTGCGCTTTATTGTAGGATGCATCCAGCGTAACAAGCTTTGCGTATCTGTTTACCAACGCGAAGCTTGCAATGCTGTTGTGGGAAAGATCAAGATGCTTTAATTCGGTCAACGCGGTGCAAAGAGGCATATCGCTGATGCCGTTTGAGGAAAGATCAAGCGTTTCAAGCTTCTTGAATCCGTCAAGCCCCTTTGTGTCCTTGATATTGTTCTTCTCAAGATCAAGAAGTACCAGATTTGAGCAAGTATTGAAATCCTCAACCGTGGTGAGAAGATTATACGAGAGATCAAGATATTTTATATTTGTTTTGCCCGACAAAGAGCTTGCAGTTACAACGTTGTTATGCGAAAGATCAAGCGAAACAACGCACGACGGTATATCACCAAACCCGCTCGCTAAAAAATTATGCGAAAGATCAAGAGTGCAAACTCCTGCGGCATCCTTCAATGCTTCGATATTTCTTATGCGGTTATACGAAAGATCAAGCACGGAATCGCCGCCAACGTCACTCATTGTCAATTTGCCCATGCCCGCGGTTGAGGTGATATCGTTTGCGCTAATATCGACCCAAACCAAGCTCGTCAAGCCCTCAAGAGAGGACAATACCGCTATTTTGTTATGCGAAAAATCAAGAGTTGTGAGTGCTTTATTGTTGGAAAGGTTGGGCATAACGGCAATACCGTTGTCACCCAGCAAAAGCACCTTGAGCTGTGTGAGAGGTGAAACGTCAACACTCTCAAGAAGATTTCCGTCCGCCCTCAAATAAATAATATACGGACAAAGATTAAATACAGAAATATCTTCAATTTCGTTATACGAAACGTCAACGTATGCAAGATTCTTAAAATACTTTACAGCTTCGGGAATGCCCTTGATACCGTGCGACGGCAAAATAAGCTCTGTGATATTCAAAAGGATGGGATCGTCCTCTAAAACGCTGTCGTCAAACCGCTTTCCGTTTTCGATAAATTTCCCCTCAACGAATGATACCAACCATTCCTGCCCCTCGCAAAGAGAAATAAACGTTTTATAGAATGTATCAGCTCTTGCACTCTTTGTTATATATAACGGTGATAACAAAAGAGCCAACGCAAGCACGGTTGATAATGTTTTTGTTAAAAGCTTTTTCATAAGTAGATCCTTTATTGTTTGCGCAAAAATATTGGCTATATTTTGCTTATTATAATACATATGATATATTATTTTTGCGTTTTTGTCAATAGTTTTATGTGCAAATCAATATAAAATTTACTTTTTATCCATTATTCCCATTAAAATACAGCCAGATACCCATCATTTTGCTTAAATAGTCCCCATAAGCAAGCTTTGAAACGGCGCATGAGGCAAGCATATCTATTTTTGCTATCTCCTTACCGTTTGCATACACTATAAAATGACCTATTACGTCGCCCTCGTTTATTGGTGCTGTAATAAACTGATCCGGCACGCTTGTAACGGTATAATCCACCCTTGCAGCCATTTCTGCAACTCTTATCACGTCCTGTGCGGCAAGACCGTTTATCGTATCAATATTTCCGAGCGAAACCTTGAGATTGCTTGCGCCGTCAAACTGCTGTCCTTTTTTGACCACGGTTACTGTTTTATAATTTGCAAAGCCGTAATTGAGCAGCTCACGAGCAAGGTCAAATCTTTCCTGCGAGCTTTTTGCGCCGAGCACTATTGCTATATATCTCACGCCGTTGCGCTTGGCACTTGCTGATACGCAATGCATTGCGTCGTTTGTAAAGCCCGTTTTTGTTCCGTCACATCCATTGTAGAATCTGACGAGCTTATTTGTGTTTGTGATGATAGTCTTATTCCTTATACTATCCATGGTATCAAGCCATATTGAGCTCCACTTGAAGTAATCCTCGTGGCGCATCAATTCTCTTGACATGGTTGCAACGTCCCTTGCACAGCTGTAATATCCGGTATCGGGGAGTCCGTGGCAATTTACAAAATTGGTGTCCGTCATGCCGAGCTGCTTTGCCTTATTATTCATTAGCACAACAAACTGCGACTGACTGCCGGCAACCGTTTCCGCCATAGCAACGCAGGCATCGTTTGCGGATGCAACTATTATTGCCTTGAACAGGTCCTCAACCGATACCTGCTCGCCCGTATGTAAAAACACTCCCGAGCCACCCATTGCGGATGCGTTTTCGCTGATAGTGATAACGTCGGAATATGACATTGCTCCGCTTTCTATTGCTTCAAAGGCAAGAATGAGCGTCATGATCTTTGTGATGCTTGCGATCGGCACTCTTTTTGTTTCGTTGTGGGAATAGAGCACCTCGCCCGTTTCATACTCAACAAGCATAGCGGCTGAAACGTCGTAATTCAATACGAATTCCGCAACCTCGGCGTTGGCTCTTGTTCCAAACGAGCACAACGCCAATGTAACCGATAATAATAACGTGATTATCCTTTTCATAAAAAACCTCCATAAAATCTTAATAGATTCTATGGAGGTAATTTTAATAATATGAAAAATTATTACATTATTATATACGGTAAAGGCGACTATCTTAAATAAACAAAAGATCTACGTAAAACAATCCCTCAGTCGCTTCCAGCTCCCTTTACACAAAGGAGCCTCTGTCGGCAGTTGCGCGTGAAACTGCTTAAATTTACAGAAGCTTTTACTTTAAGACACTACGCACACCGCCGTCACTTTTTGGTTTTTCTCTGCTCTGCAAGGGTATTCCTCTCCCAAAAAACACCGTCAACGTAGCCTTGGATAGAGCTGTCTTTTTTTGCCATATCAATTCGTTTTTGAGCCATAGCGCAATAGGTTGCATCCTTTTCGATACCAATATAGTGCCTGCCAAGCTTTGCGGCAGTAACGCACGACGAGCCCGAGCCTGCAAATGGATCAAGCACGACGTCACCCTCGTTTGAGCTTGCAAGTATCAACTTTGCCATGAGCTTTTCGGGCTTTTGAGTGGGATGCGGAGTGTTTTCGGGCATGGACCAATAGGGAACGGATATATCGTCCCAAAAATTTGAAGCTCCCGTGTCGCGGAATTTGCCGTCCTTTGTCTGACTCCAATCCCTTGCAACGCCGTCAAGCTTATAGGGTGCTATAACCTTACGCCTTTGCTTTACTGCATCTGCATTGAACGTGAAGGTGTCGCCAACGGTGGCAAACCATATGTCCTCCATGGCGTTTTTCCAATTACGCTTTGAGGCTCTGCCCTTTTCTCTCTGCCATGTGATGCGGTTACGGACAACAAAATGCTCCTGTAATATCGGTGCTATGGCAATTCCCGATTCCCAATCACAGCAAACGTAAATACTGCCCGTGGGCTTGAGTAGGGGCTTTATGAGCATCAGCCATTGCTCGGTATATTTTGCATAAGAGAGTGCATCCGTTTTTTTAAAAACGTCCTCGCCAAACGTTTTGTTCATATTATAAGGAGGATCGATTATTGCAAGATCAACTGATTCGTTTTTTATATGCTTCAATGCTTCAAACGTATCCCCGTGTATTACCGTATCAACAAAATTCTGATCAAGAGTAATTGAATCCGCCTCAACGCAGCGCGACAAATAAAGCTCTGCCTCGTCACCGTCAAGTGTCATGGTTTTGTTTCTTGTTGATCGCAATATACGCACCTCCTTTCAAAAGCGTTTACGATGTGAGTAATATCACACTACCCCGTAACATTTATGTGATAGTGTCAAATTTAGGACAACTTGAGCCTCCCTTGCCCTAAAGGGAAGTGAACCAACCGTTAGGTTAGTGGAGGGATTCTCTGACACACCAATCAATATATTCACAAACGCCTCTAAAATTTTTATTAACTTTGTGAACCGTCAATTTCGATTACAAGCCTTGCTTCGTGACAGTAAAAATTATAACCTTTTGTCGCAAAAAACGTACAGGATATGACCGCAAAAAATCATACCATAAATGTCGTTCTTCTTTAGTCATACTTTTACGTAACACCTTTGCATTTGCAGTTAATTCTGAATTGTGTTTCCGTTCTATTTTGTATCCCTCCGTCTTTGCCTGCGGCAAATCCACCTCCCTTTAGGCAAGGGAGGCTTTTCTTCAACTCATAGAGGACTTTTCCACAAATTGAAATTTCCGCTTTTATATTATTTCATCTGACTCTTGTAGTAATTCATAAGGCATCCTTGAACGATGATGTCCTTTTCATCCTTTTCAAGTCCGGGGAGCATAAGCTCAATTTCTATAACCTTGCCGTCAGCCTTAACTATGTATGCAGGATAGGTCTTATCCATATTCTCAAGCTTTTGGAGCACGTTGGGGATAACGAGCGCATCGTCTGCATCAAGGTCGGGTCTTTGAGCTATTGTAAAGGGCAACATACCCCAATTTACGCAGTTGCTTCTGTATCTCTTTGTAGCGTACTCAATGGCAACGTTTGCCCATCCGCCAAGCACTCTCTGGCAAGAAGCAGCCTGCTCTCTTGCAGAGCCGTCACCCGGCTTTGTAGCGTAAACAAAGCTACCAACGCCCGTGTTCTCGGGATTGATATCCAAAGAAAGAGCCTTTGCTATTTCGGCAAGCTTTGCGTTTGCAACACCGTTCAAAAACGCCTCGTACATAGCCTTTGAATCCTTTGCTCTGCCTACGTACTTGGGCTCACGTCTGCTGAGCGCAAATTCAGCAAGCTTCATGGGGTTGGAGCGGTAGGATGAGGTTTCACCCGAAGGAATGAGTTCGTCAGTTGTTGTAACCTCATCGTCAAGCACAGCTGCCGCAAAGAGCACGAGATTGTCCTTCAATGAAGGAATTGCGGGCCAATCAACAATATTGGGGCCGTACTTGAGCTCAACTGACTTATTGGGCTCGCCAAAGCCGTTGTAGCATCTGTTCTTGTATATCTGACCGTTGAATTCGTAATCGTAGCTTGTTGTGGGCATTTCAACCTCTGTTGCGGGAGTGATTATACCGCCGTTGAGAGCTGTTGCCGCGATTGAACGAGCATCCATGAGTGCAACACCCGCAAACTGACCCTGTGCAGGCTTTGAGCCCTCACGGTTGGGGAAGTTACGAGTTGTATGACGGATACTGAGCGCACCGTTTGCAGGAACGTCACCCGCACCAAAGCAAGGACCGCAGAATGCTGTTTTAACAACTGCGCCGAATTCCATAAGATCGTTGATAGAACCGATCTTGTTGAGCTGATAGTAAACGGGCTGGCTCTGCGGATATACGCTGAGTGTGAATGCATCCGTGCCTGCGGAGTGACCCTTCAAGAGATCGGATGCTGTGTAAATGTTTTCAAAAGTACCGCCGCTGCAGCCTGCAATAATACCCTGATCCGCCATAACGCCGTTGGGTGTGATCTTTTTTGCAAGATCAAGAGCCGCAAATGCAGGATCCTTTGAAAGCTGGGCAAAAATATCTGCGGCATTCTTTGTGAATTCCTTTATTGTGTAAGCATTGCTCGGATGGAACGGAAGCGCGATCATGGGCTGAACCTTTGAAAGATCCATAAGCACCACCATATCGTAAACCGCAACGTCTGCAGGAGAAAGCTTTATGTAATCATCGGGTCTGCCGTGGATAGCAAAATACTGCTGTGTTTTTTCGTCCGTTGTCCAGATAGAAGAAAGACAGGTCGTTTCGGTAGTCATAACGTCAATACCTGATCTGAAGTCCATGGAAAGATCAGCTACACCCGGACCAACAAACTCAAGCACCTTGTTCTTTACAAGGCCGTTGGGGAAGGTTGATGCGACAAGGTCAAGTGCAACGTCCTGAGGACCAACGCCAAGCTGGGGCTTACCCGTTACGTAAACGAGAACTACCTCGGGGCGCTTAACGTCATACGTTCTGCCTACGAGCTGCTTAACGAGCTCGGGGCCGCCCTCACCTATTGCCATTGTACCGAATGCACCGTAGCGAGTGTGGCTGTCAGAACCAAGAATCATCTTACCGCAGCCCGCCATCATTTCTCTCATATACTGATGAATTACCGCAATGTGGGGAGGAACGAATATTCCGCCGTAGCGCTTAGCGGCAGAAAGACCGAAAAGGTGGTCGTCCTCATTTATAGTGCCGCCAACCGCACAAAGGCTGTTGTGGCAGTTTGTCATAACGTAGGGCATGGGGAACTGCTCAAGTCCGCTGGACTTTGCAGTCTGTATGATACCAACGTACGTAATATCGTGTGATGCCATAGCATCAAACTTAATCTTAAGGCTGTTGTCGTTACCCGAGGTGTTGTGGTTGCTCATTATAGAATAAGCCATTGTTCCCTTGTGGGCATTAGCCAAGCAGGAGCTGTCGATCTTTGCAAGACCCTTCTGAGCCAAAGCAGAGTTAACTGCGTTTACGTCACCGGCATCGCAAATAACGTCAGAGCCGACAAGCGCATATTTTCCGTGTAATACTTCCATTTTTATTATCTCCGTAGGGGTTAAATTTTTAAAAATATATATGTATATTATACAATAAAACTCAAAAAAAATAAAGGGGGAAATTGCTGAATCCTGCATTAATTTTATGCCGTTGTGAACGGGTATTCGTTGGGATATTACAGTAAGATCGATTATTTGCACAAATTGAGTAAATATTTGCATTTTTTAAAAAACAGTATTGACTTATGTTTTAAATAATGTTATCATTAACCAAATAAGCATTTACGGAGATTAATATGATTCACCCAATAAAGCACTTCAACACCATCACAAAGCACAGACACAAAGTAATTACCCATTGCTTTAAGGTCGGTATTGGATTTCAAGGACTTTTTCACGATCTTTCAAAATACTCGTTTGCCGAATTTATACCGGGAGCAAAATACTATCAAGGCAACCGCTCTCCTAACGAAAAGGAACGAGAGCTTTTTGGCTACTCCGCCGCATGGATGCACCACAAGGGACGCAACAAGCACCACTTTGAATATTGGAATGATTTGAACGTTGCCACAATGAGGTACGAGCCCGTGCCCATGCCTATAAAATATATAAAGGAAATGTTTTGCGACAGAGTTGCCGCAAGCAAAATATATCAAGGGAAAAAATATTCCGACAAGCACCCGCTTGAGTATTACCTTAAGGGTAACGCACGCTCAAGGATGCACGATGACACCGCTAATACGCTTGAAGCATGGCTTAAGATGCTTGCCGACGAGGGTGAGAAAAAAACATTTGAGTATATCAGATCACTCAAATAGGAGCTAATATGGATAGAAAAGAAATATTATACACAGACCTTTACGAGGCATTTGAGCCGAAATCTCAAATGACATTGAGTGACGAGCCAAAAAAATGGCAAGTTGTGCCTTACGAGACGGAAAGCTTCAGCGGCAATCTGCTTATTTCCGCTTGGAGCAGCTCCACGGGTACACTTACACTTGATCCGAAGCTTTCGGGTTGGTACAAAATAATGCTTATATTCCCCGATTATAAGGCAAGCGATCTGTATATAAAGCTTTCGGGTGATGATGCGTTCTCGTTCAGAAATTCTCCCGCCTCACGCGCGGATACCATGAGCGAGGTGTTTTACAGATGCGCCGATATGACGGGGCAAAGCCTTATGATAACCACCGAGGGCAAAAGAGAGCGTTACGCCCACATTGCAGGTGTGCGCTTTGTACCAATGAGTGACGAAGACGTAAAGGCTTATAAGGAAAGCATATCTGATCCAAACAATAAGCGAATGTACGTTTGCGACGATATGAACAACCATCCCTTTCGCAACAAAATGCTTACTCCCGAGGACTGGTATGAGGTTGTTGCAATGTACGACAATTCCGACGTTGAATGGATATCTCCCGAACTGTTTGAATTTGATGCATGGTACGTGCCGTCGCATTACTCGGTAGCAAATAACGGTTACACATACTACGATGCACTCAAAAAGGTTACTCAAAAAGCGCATGAAAAGGGCATAAAAATTGCTCCATGCATCCGTATGGGCGCGTGGGGTATCGGTTATCCGTATTGTCTTGACAAAATGGGCGATGAATTTGCGGATGCGCACCCCGATATGCGTTGCGTTGACCGAAACGGTGATATAACGTCGGCAATGTCATACGCTTACCCCGAGGTAAGAAGACACAGGATAGATCAGCTCTTAAAAATGGCACGATGCGGTGCTGATGCGGTTTCTCTTGCGGCGTGC
Source organism: Clostridiales bacterium (assembly GCA_015056475.1). Classification (GTDB taxonomy): domain Bacteria; phylum Bacillota; class Clostridia; order HGM11327; family HGM11327; genus SIG351. Next base: position 13,182 of record SVGF01000011.1, on the reverse strand, counting down.
AGAGGTGTGCCCTTTGTTTTGTTTGAAAAGCCCGTTGCGGATGAATTCTATTCACTCTACGGCGAATATCCGTACGAGCTTCCGCTGGACGATGAAAGGCTCAATAAATTGCATTGCGAAATTATGACAAGGCTGTTCAGAGAATTACGCGAGGCACTTGACAATGAATTCGGTAAAAATAAAGTGCAGATACACCTTGTGGGGCTTCACACGGTTGACGCAAACTCATACGTTGGGCTTGACGTTGAAAAATTAGCCGGCGAGGGTGTACTCGATGCAATACTGCCACATCCAAGAAGAATATATGAGGAATACGACCCCTCATTTATTACCGTTGGTGACGAGCCGAGAATAGATCTCGACAAATACACAGAATACGTAAAACAAAATTCCGGCATGGCTTTTGTTGATGCTTCGGTTTTCCCCCGTCCCACAAGCAAGGGCACTTTGGTTGGACCTGCATCCGACGAGGAAAACTGCAGACAATGGGCTGAATTAAGCAAAAAATGCGGAATTGAAGCATACCCCGACTTCGGAATGGTTGGCGGTTACGACGGTACAAACGAGGGCGTTCGCAAAATGGCAGAAAAGGCTTACGGCTGGGGCATTGAAAAATTCTCATTGTGGAATGCCCACACCTACAATACTTACGGCTTGTGGGATATGATATACGGTGTGATAGGTCATAAGGATACAATTTCTGAAATTCCCGCTTATCCTTACGGCTATGAGGTGCACAGAGTTTTGAGCTACTACGGCGAAAGAATTTCACGCTTTCAACCCATATGGGGCGGCTGACGCTTGGAGGTTAATTATGGAAAGAAAAGAATTATTGGTCACTGATATGCATGAGGCATTCGGCGGCAACAAAAATATATCAACAGAATTATGCAGCACAAAATGGTTTGCAGATACCTACGAGCATTCCGAATACAGCGGTACTTTTATCACCTCCATAAAAACGGATTCACCTTGCGAGCTTACTTTTGACCCCAAGCTCACAGGCTATTACAGAATTTCGGTAGGCTTTCCGGGCAGGGCAAGGAGTTCGGTTACAATAAAGCTTTCTGATGATAAATATGCAACAACGCTTAACACACTCAACGGCTGGGATGCTGAAGAAATGATGTTCAAATGCGCTGACATGACGGGGCAAAGCATTATCATTTCGGGTAAGTCAACCATCTGCTCGCTCAGATTTGTCCAGCTTACGGACGAAGAAGCCGAGGAAGTTAAGTACGACAAGGTCCGCACGGATACAAAAAAATTCTACGCTTCGGAATACGTTGGTGAGAATATGGAATTCTATGAGGGCTCCGACACGGAATGGATAGCTCCAGAGTGCGGTGTTGAGCTTGGTAAAACCGAAGAAGAATTAAACAGAATGCGCCACTATTACCAAATGGCGCACGACGTCGGCATAAAGGTTTCGCACACTATCCGCCTTGGCTATTGGGGAGGCTCGTTCCCACACGCATTAAAGCCCTCCCCCATCAAATTTGCCGCTGATCACCCCGATATGCATTGCGTTGACAGAGATGGTCAGGAGCTGTATTATATGTCATTTGCATACCCCGAGGTAAGAAAGCAGAGAATTGACATCGCCATGGAAGCATTAAAAACGGGTGGCGAGGCTGTAACCGTAATGATTTGCAGGGGCGTGCCGTTCGTTGCGTTTGAAAAGCCCGTTTGCGACGCATTCTATGAAAGGTACGGTGAATATCCATACGAAAGACCAATGGATGATCCCGACTTAAACGCTATCCATTGCGAATTTATGACCATGCTTTTCAGAGAATTGAGAGAAGCTATCGACAAAGAATACGGCAAGAATAATAATATTGAGATCCATTTGAGAGGAATGAACTCCATTGACGACTGCAGGTATCTTGGTGTTGACCCTGTAATGCTTGCAAAGGAAGGGCTCATTCAAAGAGTTATCACTCACCAAAGACGCTTTTTGGAGGAGCTTTTTGACGAAGTGCTCAAGAGTAAGGATCCCCCGAGAGTCGATCTGAAAAAGTTCAGCGAATTCACTCGCAACGGTGGCAACAGCACGGTTTTGCTTTGGAATGAGGGCGACCTTTACGCACCTTACAGAAACAGTCGCGGTGAATTGTACGGACCGCGTAGCTTTGAAGAAAACGTCAAGCAATGGGAGGCATTCGGCAAGGAATACTCCATACCGATATACCACGAGCTTTCGGCTTATTGCAGAGATCCGCACACTCTGTGGAAGGCTGTTAACAGAGTTAACGAAGCGGGCGGCGAGAGATTCTCTATATTCAATACGTCATGCTGCGCAGGAGAAATAAATCTTTTCCACCTTGTTAGAAGGATATGCCATAAAAATGATAAATGGGCATCCGCAGACCCGAATTTGAAGGCGTACAGGGTTTACAGAGTGCGCTACATAGGAAAATGCTATTATAACAGATACGAACCAATGTGGGGCGGGTAACGTTTCGCCTTTTGCAGTGTGTTCAAGCACCCGGCAATTAAACCATCGGTCCATTATCACGACAGTTGTCGGCTAATATAAGGAGAAAAATATGGAAAGAAAAGAATTATTCGTTACCGACCTCACTCAAGCGTTTAATCCGAGTGAAGCTATATCCCTCGATAAAGTTGATAACGAAAAATGGAACGTAACGGAATATGAAACCACAGAATATTCGGGCAAGCTCATCTATTCAGGCTATGGATTGCGTCCTGAGAATATAAGCTATGATCCCGGTCTTACAGGGTGGTACAAGATATACGTTACGCTCCCCGAATATCCCAGAAATTATGCCTACATAAGATTGTCCAGCGATATAACCTGCGTATTTGTTACAACCATCTACGGCAGGCCAAACCTGCACGAGGAGCAATTCTGGAGATGCGCTGATATGACGGGTGAATCCATAATCCTCACAAAGCAGCATACAATGAGGCACGCTTACTCAGCACTTTCCGCACTCAGATTTGTGCCCATGACTGACGAGGAGGTTGCGGCTTACAAGGCTGACAGAGCAAGAACTGACAGAAGAAAAATGTACCTCCACGAGGATATGGGGCACTACGGCTGGAGCGCTGACGAATGCACGTACGACGAATGGAGATCCGCTGTAACCGTATTCGGCAACGCGGACACAGCTTGGGTATCAACAGAATTCTTCGGCAGACCCGATCTTGAAAGATTCAGCGCAGTAGTTGAGGAGGCGCACGCGCTCGGCATGAAAATTTCCATGGCAAACAGAATGGGACTTTGGGGGGCAGGCTTCCCCTACCACTTAAAGTGTCAGGGCATGGAATTTGCGGACGAGCATCCCGAGCTTCACTGCGTTGACAGGGACGGCACAGTATTAAGCGCGCTTTCTTATGCTTTCCCCGAGGTGAGAAAGCAAAGGATCGACGAATTTGTGATCGCCGCAAGCCACGGTGCTGACGCAGTAAACATTCTTGCAAACAGAGGTTGCCCCTACGTTGTGCTTGAAAAGCCCGTAGCGGATAGATTCTATGAAAAGTACGGTGAATATCCGTATGAATATCCCCTTGACGATCCCAGATCGATAGAAACGCGTTGCGAATTCATAGAGCAGTATTTAAGAGAGCTAAGAGCAGCACTCGACGAAAACTTCGGCAAAAACAAGGTTGAGATTCACGTTTGGGGCTTTAACTCAATAGAAGACTGCAAAATGATAGGCTTTGACGTTTACAAGCTCGCAAAGGAAGGTCTTTTGAACTGCGTTGAAACGCATACAAGAAGATTCCGTGAAAACACGCCGCCTGAGATCATGCGCGATGACGATCCCACAAGAATAGATATGGAAAAATACAAGGTATTTATCAAGGATAAAGATCACAATAAATCCGCGTTTCTTGAATATGATGAGCAGATCTACTCTCAATATCCTAACAGCAAGGGCGAAATGGTGGGACCGACAAGCTTTGGTGACAACGTAAGAAAATGGGCTGAATTTACAAAGGAAACGGGTGTGCCCGTATATCACGAGATGCGCCATTTCTTTGATACCGCCGAAAAGGCTAAGCCCTACCTCAAGGAATTCTACGAAAATGGCGGCGAATACGTTGCTATGTTCAACGCCGCACAGGTTGCTCACACTCCCGCTGTTTGGGATTACGTGGGTAAGTGCGGTCACAAGGATGAATTTATGGGCTTTGAGTTTTATCCCCACGGTCATAAAACACTCAGAGTGCTTAAGGTCAACGGTATAAGCACGGGCAAGCGTTTTAATCCCGCTTGGAATTAAAGCAAGGAGAACATTATGGAAAGAAAAGAAATATTTGTTACAGATCTCCCCTCAGTATTTGAACCTAAGGAAAACATAGAAACAAAGGTTATAGACGAGAATAAATGGTGCTCCTTTACTTATGAAAATAACGAATATTCAGGTGTTGCGCTTATTTCAAACGGCGGTTGGTGCCCCGAGGATATTTATTACGATCCGCATCTTACGGGTTGGTATAAGATATACGTTACCTTTTCCGAATTCAGAAAGCCGTTCATGCACATGAAGCTTACGTCGGACAAGGCTTATTCCATTCACACCACAATGCGTATCGGTAACGAGCAGCAGGAGGAAAGCTTCTGGAGATGCGCCGACATGACGGGCGAGGCCATTCATATCACAAAGAAGATAGTGCCAGGTCATCATGCAGCACTTTGTGCATTCAGATTCGTTCCCATGAGTGACGAGGAGGTTCAAGCTTACAAGGCTGAAGCTTTAATGACAAACACAAAGAGAATGTACGTTCACGAGAGCGTTGCTCCCACGTTCTCAAAGGATGCATGGTGCGACCTTGCGGCAAGATTCAAGCAGGCTGACGTTGAATGGTATTGCGCAGAGGTTGGCGGGGATATCACAGAGCACGATTCATACGACTTTTTGACCGAGGAAGCACACAAAAACGGTATGAAGATATCCTACGCCGTTCGCATGGGCATGGGTAACGCTTATATCGGACAGAATCCTCAATTCCAATGCATGGACAGAAACGGTGACGAGGTATTCTCTGCATCATTTGCTTACCCCGAGGTAAGAAAAGCAAAGGTAGAGCAGTTGGTTGCAGCCGCAAGCCACGGTGCTGATGCGGTTGAGGTCATTGCAACGTACGGTCTTCCCTACGTTTTGTTTGAAAAGCCCGTTGCAGATGCTTTTTATGAAAAATACGGCGAATATCCCTACGAATATCCGCTTGATGAGCCAAGGCTCAGAGCACTCCATTCGGACATAATAACAGGATTCTTCAGAGAATTAAGAGCTGCGCTTGATGAAAAATATGGAAAGAACGTTATTCCGATACATTTGAGAGGTTACAACTCTATTGAGGATTGCAATTACCTCGGTTTTGACGTTTTGAGACTTGCAGAGGAAGGACTTATTGACTCCGTTGAAACGCATGCAAGAAGATTCTATGAAACAGTACCCGCAGAAATCCGCAAGGATGACGACAACAGCAAAATAGATATAGAAAAATTCAGCAAATACCTTGTTGAATGCGAATCAACTGCAATTCTTGCAGAAAACGAAGCGTGCTACGCGCCTTCCGTGAACAGTCGCGGTGAGCAGGTTACGCCCTTGACTTTTGTGGAAAACGTAAAGCAGTGGACTGAATTTGCAAACAAAACCGGCGTTCGTGTATATCACGGCATGAGCCATTATTTCCAGGCAGGTATGGCACTCTGGCACGACAATATGCATTATCCCCGCGAAAAGCTTTGTTCGCTTTACGAAAACGGTGGCGAGGGCATAACAATTTACGGTGCTTCTGCTTTCTATCAGGTGCCCGTTGCATGGGATCTTTACAGCAAGGCAGGTCATAAGGACGAATTGCCTACAATGCCCGATTACCCCAACGGCTACAACGGATACACCGCATACCGTATGCTTTTGATAGACGGTATAAATTATAACCGCTTCCAGCCTATCTGGGGAGGATGACGCAAGAGGTATAAGTATGGAAAGAAAAGAATTATTCGTTACGGACCTTAAAAACGCATTTGGACCTGTTGAACATATATCCGACCGCGGAGATAAAACAATGTGGTGCAGTGTGCCGTACGAAACAATCGAATACAAGGGTAATTTGTTGGCGTCCCCCGCAGGGCAGTTTCCCGGTGACATTTGCTATGACCCTAAATTGAACGGTTGGTACAAAATTTACGTTGCATTCCCCGGATATCCGATATCTGTATTAAACATAAAGCTCACTAAAGATATCACTTACGTGTATATTCACAATCACGACGGTGACCCGTTTGGTATTGAGGAGGTGCTTTGGAGATGCGCAGATATGACAAACCAAAGTATATCCATTTCAAAAACCAATACAACGCCAAACAATATGGCTTTGGCGTGGTTGAGATTCGTGCCCATGAGCGACGAGGAGGTTCAAGCATTCAAGGCGGACAATGCAAGAACCGACACCAAGCGAATTTACGCCACCGAGGATATGGGTAACGGCATCTGGGACAACGAAAAATGCTCAGTTGACGATTGGAGAGCAGTAGTTTCTCACATGAGGGATAGCGACGTTGAGTGGTTCTCCCCCGAATTCTACAACGAAGACTTTGGCTACAGCTGTAACTTTATGAAGTATGACAAATACGAAGCCATCGTTGACGAGGCTCACAAGCTGGGCATGAAGGTTGCTGTTTCAAACAGAATGGGACTTTGGGGCGCAGGATATCCGTACAGCTATTACGGCTGTGGCGTGAGATTCGTTGACGAGCATCCAGAATTTCACTGTATTGACCGAAACGGCGAAATGGTAAATGCGCTTTCTTATGCATACCCCGAAGTAAGAAGACTAAAGATTCAGGACTTTGTTGCAGCTGCAAAATGCGGTGCGGACGCTGTAATGCCACTTGGTCACAGAGGCGTGCCGTACGTTTTGTTTGAAAAGCCGGTTGCGGATGCTTTTTATGAAAAATACGGCGAATATCCCTTTGAGCTTCCGCTTGACGAGCCAAGACTCAGAGATATTCATTGCGAGTTTATGACACAGTATTTCAGAGAATTGAGAGAAGCTCTTGATAATGAATTTGGTAAGGACAAGATCCAGATACACTTGAGATGCTATAATTCCATTGAGGATTCCGCATATATCGGATTTGACGTTTACAAGCTTGCAGAGGAAGGCTTGCTTGATGCCGTTGCAACTCACGCAAGAAAATTCTTTGAGTTCATCCCCGACGAGATCAGAAAGGATGACGATAAGAGCAGGATAGATCTTGATAAGTTCAACGAATACGTTCATCAGGAGGGTGTATCCGTTTGGCTCACGTGGGAGGACGACTGCTACAGCAAGACTACAAACAGCTACGGCGACGAGGTAAATCCGCACGATTTTGCAGAAAACGTAAGACAATGGAAGGAATTTTCCGATAAATTCGGCATAAGAGTTTATCATGAGATGTTCCACATGTGCAGGACAAACGAGGATATTAAGAAAAATATTCCCATCCTCTACGAAAACGGCGGAGACGGAATCACTCTGTTCAACACCTGCTTACTCTCTCACGAGCCTGCGCGTTGGAATCTGCTCAGCAAGATAGGCCACAAGGAAGAATTTAACGATCTTGAGCTGATCCCCGGCGGTTACAGAAAGGTAAGAGTATTAAAATTCTCAAACGTTGACTTTAACCGTTATAAGCCCATCTGGGGCGGTTGACAAAAAAGGAGAAAACATGGAAAGAAAAGAAGTCTTTATAACTAATTTGAGCGAGGCATTTGCACCGCAGGACCTTATTACCCGTAACGGACATAAGGATAAATGGCAGGTAGTTGAGTACAAAACCACAAAATTTGACGGTGAAATATTGATGACTCAAGGCATTAACCGTGCCGGAGAGTTGATACTCGATCCCAAGCTTTGCGGCTGGTACAAAATATCCATTCTCATGCCGTGCTCGGGCTCGTACAGACTTTATCTGAAGCTTGCTACGGATAACGGCTACAGCTTTGTTTACAACACTTATTCGGGGCTTCACAATATTGAGGAATGGCATTGGCGTTGTGCGGATATGACAAATAACTCGCTTTCAATAACAAGATCAATGGCCTTGATAGGCACTCATAGTGCTATTGCAGGTGTAAGATTCACACCCATGAGTGACGAGGAGGTTGAGGAATATAAATTCCACACTACCAGAAAGGATACAAAGCGTTTCTACGTTGCAGAGGATATGAATCATATGCTTACTCAGTGCGATATGTCCGACCCACAAACGTGGTACACAATGCTTGAGCTTTACAGGGATTCCGACGCTGAGTGGATATCGATAGAAGAAATAAGGAATCATTACTCCGAATATCAGCTTGATTTTGAAAACTTTTCTTTTTCAAGCGATTCGGAAAGACACCTTATCTCACAGACCATAGGAGTTGATTTTGATACGAATATGCGCATGCTAACCAAGACTGCACACGAGATGGGCTTGAAGATATCAAACTCCATCCGTATGGGTATGTGGGGCTGCGGATTCCCATGGTCCATTGCAGGCAGCGGAAATCACTTTGCCGATGCTCACCCTGAGTGGAGCTGCTACGACAGAAACGGCGAAAGAGAGACTGCACTTTCATACGCTTACCCCGAGGTAAGAAAATTTATGATAGATCAGCTTGTTAATGCCGCAAGATGCGGTGCTGACGCCGTAACGTTGCTTGCGTGCAGGGGCATTCCGTTTGTGCTGTTTGAAAAGCCCGTTTGCGACCTTTTCTATGAGAGATACGGAGAGGATGCAAGGGAATACCCCCTTGACGATCCCAAGCTGAACGCCATCCATTGCGAATTTATGACGACTTTCTTCCGCGAATTGCGAGAGGCTCTCGATAATGAATTCGGCAAAAACAAGGTTGAGATACATTTGAGAGGCTATTATGCGATCCTTGACTGTAAATACCTCGGCTTTGACGTTGAAACGCTGGCAAAGGAAGGGTTAATTAACGTTTATATCAATCACTACAAGAGATTCTTTGAGGTTATTTCAAACGATTTCAGAAAGGATGACGATCCTTCAAAGATCGACGTTGAAAAATTCGATGCATTTATTTACGGTGACGATATGACCACTGACTTGAGATTCGACAGAAGAATATTCGACTCATACAAAAACAGTCGCGGTGAGATAATCCCCGAATCAACAGTACAAAGCACAGCCAAAGAGTGGGTTGAATTCGGCAAGAAATACGGCGTAAAGATTTATATTGAGTTGAATTGCCCCGAAAATCACGATGGTCTTACAAAATTTGCTCAGGAAATGTACGATCTTGGCGTTGACGGCATATCAAGATTCAATACTGTAATGGTTGCGTTAAATCCCATAACGTGGAGTACAGCGCGCTTTATAGGCCACAAGGACGAATTTGACACAGTAAAGCCAACCGAACGCACAATATACAGGGTTATAAAGCACGGACCGTGCTTCAGCAACAGATATTTAGCTATCTGGGGTGGCTGACAATATCTTATTTCATTACAAATAAATCAAGGACGGAAATTTATATTTTTCCGTCCTTTGCATTTTTAGCCAATTATATCATGCTCTGCGCTTTCTTGCCACAAACACCGCTATTGCCAGACACAAAAGCACCACGGCGTATCCGCAGACCCATATAAGATGCTCGCCCGCAAGCTCCAAGTTTTGTGATACTACAGCTCTTTGCAGCTCAACCGCGTGATAGAACGGCAAAAGCTCGGCAATCTTTTTGAAAGCTCCGCCAACAAGCTCTAAATCAAACCATATTCCCGAAAACCAAGCTGTAAGATTTGTGAGCAATGCACCGCAAATGCCTCCCACCTGCTTTGAATTGAGAACGCTTCCGCACAAAAGCCCTATTGAGATAAATACTATTGCGGTTGGAATGTTAAACAGTATTGCAATAAGTATCCATACGTCAAATTTAAGATTCAATACGAGCGAAAATGCGTAGCATACTGCGCTCTGTGCCAATGCAAGCGGCAACAACGGAACAGTATAGCCTATAATAAAATCGGATGCTGTAAGAGGCGTTGTCATAAGTCTTGCAAAGAGTGCAGATTCTGAATCCTTTGATATAAGCGTTGCAGAAAATAAAGTGATGAACGAAAGCCCAAACACAGTCATACCCGGAGCAAGAGATTCTATAGCAAACAATTCTACGGGGACGTTTGCCTGTATCGCACTCAACAAAATGAGCAATACTATGGGAAAACCAAGTCCAAATACTATATTCAACGGATCTCTGAGCACCTCAAGTGCAGTTCTTTTTGAAAATGCAATAGTCCTCATGCTCTTTCCCCCTTTACAATGGATATAAACGCGTCCTCAAAATCATCTTTTCCTGCAAATGCTTTTATCTCATCGGGTGTACCCACGCAAAGCAAATGTCCGTCCTTCATTATTCCAACTCTGTCCGAAAGGCGCTCAGCTTCTTCCATGTAATGAGTGGTAAGAATGACTGTTGTTTTGCCCTTAAGCTCTGAGATTACGTCCCAAAGCTCACTTCTGGCAATAACGTCCAGCCCCAGCGTTGGCTCGTCAAGAAAAAGCACCTCGGGGTCGCTTAAAAGTGCCATAGCTATGCTGAGTCTTCTCTGCCAACCTCCCGAAAGCTTACCCTCCTTTTTCTTCATAATACCCGAAAGCGAAAGTCTTTGAGTTATCTGAGCTATTCTTTCGTTTGATACGTCCTTTGTAAACCCGTGTATTCCGCAAATGAATCTCAAATTCTCCTCAACCGACAAATTCGGCGCAACCGCAGTTTCTTGCGGTGATACCGCGATGTGCTTTTTTACATCGTCCGCCTCGTTGATTATACTTTTTGAGCACACTATTGCATCGCCCTCAGTAGGCTTTGCAAGGCAGGTCAACATTTTAATAGTGGTGGTCTTTCCCGCGCCGTTTACGCCGAGCAAAGAAAACAGCTCGCCCTTTTGAACTGAAAGCGAAAGTCCGTTAACCGCCACAACGTCCTTATATTTTTTGGTTAATCCGTTTATTTTTATTATTTCCATTTAATTCTCCTTTTTTGCCTCTAGACGCAATCTTGCGCCGTTATATACGTCGGACAATATCGTGCTTATAAGCTCATTATCAAGCCTTAAAAAGTCCGTTGCTATCATTGTTGCTATACCATGAACCGAGGTCCACATTTCAAGATGAAAAAGCTTTGCTTCTTCGTTGGTAATTCCAAGTCTAGAGCTTAATACTTCTGCAAATCCGCTTGATTCTGCGTCAAAATCAACACTTCCCGATTGGTTTCTGTCACACATAAACAACAGCTTAAAAAGCTCCCTTTCGGTATCCGCAAACCTGATATACGCCATACCACTTGCCTTGTATGGAGGATATTCACCCTTTGACATATCTTCTTTAAGATATGAAAGATATAACTCATACGCGCGCTCGATAACCTTTTGCTTGACCTCATCCATTCCGCTGAAGTACCCGAATATGACCTTTGGTGATGATGAAAGCCTTTGAGCGAGTGATCTTGCGGTCAAGCCGTCAGCAGAAAGCTCACGCACTATATCCAATGCAGCTGATATTATTTCTTCCTGGTTAAATTTATTTTTTGGTGGCATATCGTCCTCCTTTTAAGTAACAATTGTTGCGCAACACTTGTTTCCTATATTATATCACGCTTATCCGCATTTGTCAATACTATTGACCGATGTTTGATTGTATGGTATAATGTATTAAATATGTTTGAAAGGACCCATATGAAAAGCACCCTCTTTGTCAGCGATCTCGACGGCACACTGCTCAATAACGCGCAAGCCTTAAGCAGATTTACCATTGACACAGTAAATAAATTCACGGACTTAGGGTACAAATTTTGCTACGCCACTGCAAGGTCAAACGCCACAGCATCCATAGTTACAGACGGAATATGCAAAAACATGCCTGTGATAGTGTATAACGGCACGTTTATTTTAGAAAACGGCTCACAAAAAATTCTCAAAGGAAATTACTTTTCAAGGTCGGATGCAGATCGTATTACAAATACACTTTTGGAGCATGGGATATCACCCATCGTTTATGCTTTTATTGACAATAAAGAAAGGTTTTCGTTTGTTCCCGACAGCATAAACCAAATGACTGACGATTTTATTACAACAAGGGATGACCCCCGAAAGCGCATTGCAACTGCGTCACAGCTTTTGGATGGGGACGTATTCCATTTCACATGCATAGATGAATCAAAAAAGCTTTTATCCGCATACGAGGAGCTGAAAGATCATTACGACTGTGTGTATCATATCGACATATACTCTAACTGCCCATGGTTAGAGATCCAACCTAATGGAGTTTCCAAGGCTCGGGCCGTATTCGACTTGAAGGAAATGCTCGGCTTGGAAAGAATAGTGTGCTTTGGCGACGGTGTAAACGATATTCCAATGTTTGAGATTGCAGATGAATGCTACGCAGTAAAAAACGCGCACGAGAGCTTGAAAAGAATTGCCACAGGCATTATAGACACAAACGAAAACGACGGCGTGGCAAGGTGGATAGAAAATAGATTTTTGTCATAAATAAAAACGAGGGATACGTCATTAGACGTAACCCTCATTTTATTATAAAGCATATTAATATTTCAACTACTCATCAATATATAAATCATCGGATTGCCAACGAACAGGATTATCATATATGTATTTCATGTGAATCTCATAATCCTGCAAATTTCGTATTATATGATCGTATGAACGATATTGCCATATATTTTTACCATATTCTTTATTGCAAAATCTCTTAAACGTCGATAGAAAACGCGCAGTTATGGTATTTTGCATTGAAGGGACCGGCGTCCCCGACGGTCCAAACTCATCATTCTTTATCCACAACATTATATGAATATGATTCGGCATTATCACATAACTCTCAACTGACAGATTATCATAAAAATTACTTAACTGGTTAATGTATTTATCAGCTACACGCCCATATTCCGTCAACTCAATTTTTGGACCGTCGAGGACGCCGGTCCCTACAATTTTTGACAGGATGCAACGCTTACCTTCTGTACATATGGTTAAGAATATCATTTCGTAACCATTATAATCTGCATATCTCAAACGTGTATTTTTTCTGTTTTTGTGTTCAATCATACCTATCGTATATTATTCATTTTAACAACCACAATTCCATCACAGCCAAGAATTATCTCAAGCCGTTTGGCACCACCATAT
>SVGF01000132.1 GCA_015056475.1 Clostridiales bacterium | reverse complement strand
GCCGTCATTCCGCCGCGGAGAGATATCATATCGGGACCAATGATCTCAATGGGACCCGAAGCACTCAGCTTAATAGCCTCGTTGCAATAGGGAAGTAGATTACCGTTCTCGTCAAGCGCGCGGATGCGAAGCACGGCAACGTCATAGGACATATTTTCGTGAAGAATCAAGGACGAAGCCTCAACCTCAAGCTGCATCTTATTCATTGGAGTTTTTGTTACCGTTTTCACGATCTTGCCGTTCTTTATCGCCTCAAAGCGATAGACCGTACTCCTTCCGCCCCAATCACCTACGTATTTCGTATAGAGATCAACGATGCGATTGATGCTCATTCCATACATTACCATACATTTGAGGGCCATTTTTGCGAGCGTTGGTGTAATGGTTGTATATCCGTTAATGCCAATATAATTAAGTGCCTTTGCCACGTATTTTGCCTTTTTTGAGGGCATTTTTTCTTCGCTTTCAAGCAGATCGCCTATGTAATCGTCAATTTGGATCGGTGATTTTTCCAAATGAGAAAAACGTTCGTTGCGAGGCAGATATTCCTTGATAAACCTATCGTTTTTATACATTTTTACGCTGTCCGCGTTCGTGAATACCCAAACGTTGCCCTTGATGCAGGCGGGATGCTCTCCTATGTCCATGGATGAGGAAACCTCAAGAACGCTTGCGGTGTTGTCTTGCGAAGCATAAACTGCAGCCGCCATTTTTGGATTTCTGAACATATCGGTAACACCGTGATAGCATATCCTGTCACCGCTGCCGAAATCCTTGTGTGTATTATAGTCTGCCAAGCACCATGAAAAGCTGCCGCAGATATCGGGATGAGAGGCTACATCATTAAGAACTCTCGCATGGCGGAGCGCATGCTCCAAGCGATGCTCCTCGTTATCAAAGCTTTTGGTGGGGAACATATGTCCGTTGTTCTCTGTGATCACATAAGGCTTGCTTTTGTCAGAGGTGATATTTGCCTTTGGCTCGCATCCTGCCTTTTTTCCGTCGTGGAAAAAGTCATTATAGGTATAAACGTCCTCAAGCAGCTCACTGTTTCTGAAATTGCGAACTCCGCCCGTTTGTCTTGTGGGATCAAGACGGTGCGCAACCTCGTTGGTCTTGGTATAAAGCTCGTGGTCGTCGCCCGATTCATTGATGCGAACGCCCCAAATAATAATGGACGGATGATTTCTGTATTGAACGATCATTTCTTCAACGTTTCTGACAGCCTGCGATTTCCATTTCTCATCACCGATATGCTGCCATCCGGGAATTTCCGTAAAAACGAGCAAGCCAAGTGAATCGCATTCGTCAATAAAATAATGGGACTGAGGATAGTGTGATGTCCTCACTGCGTTTGCGCCGAGAGATTTCAAAACTCTCGCGTCGTTCCTCTGCATTGATTCGGGCATTGCATATCCAACGTAAGGGTAGCTCTGATGACGGTTAAGTCCTCTTATCTGTATTCGTCTGCCGTTTAAGAAGAACCCTTTGCTGGTGAATTCCGCTTTTCTGAATCCAACCCTGACCTCGTGAGTATCAAGGATTTCTTTTCCGAGCATAAGCTCCGTTCTGATAAAGTAGCGATTTGGAGATTTAATATCCCAAATCTTTACCTTGTCAATAAAGCCTTTTACGGAGAGGACATTATTGCTTACGCCTTGTTCAGCTATAAGGATCTCCTTTTCATCTTCAGATCCTATAAGAACAGCTGTCTGCTTTATCGTTGCTCCATTGGGAGCCTTTCCTTTGATGATCACGTCGCTGACGATCTTGCCCGTGTATTCGGGCTTCACAAAAACGTCCTCGATGAAGCATTGCTCCTTGATATCAAGATACACGTCACGGTAGATCCCACCGTATGTCATATAGTCGATAACGTTTCCGAATGGTGGAATATTAAGGCTTTCTCTTGAATCAAGCTTTATAGTGAGGATGTTATCCTCGCCGTAATTCAGATGTTTTGTTAATTCGATGGTGAATGAGGTATATCCCGAGTAATGCTCGCCGATCTTTGTACCGTTAAGAAATACCTCGGCATAATGTGCCGCACCCTCAAACGTAATGAGTATGCGCTTGCTTTTCCATTCGGTGGGCGCGAAGATCAGCTTGCGATAAGTGCTTACCATCTGATATTCTTCCTCTGAAAAGTAGTTGAAGGGAAGCTCCTTTACGGTGTGCGGAAGCCTGATCTTGACAAAGCTGTCGTCGATAGCTCCGAGTAAATATTCTTTCTTAAAGGATTGACTGAAAAGCCAGTTATTGTTCAAATAAAATCTGCTCATAGCTCCTCCGAAAACGGTTAATACTTGACTCAATTTTAGCATTGTTTCAGCTAAAAGTCAATAGATAAAAGTTCTGTTTAAGCCACTGGAAATGTTTTTTGCTTGGAAAGACAATTTGCCCAATTTTTTCTTGAGATTTTGTGCAAAAGGTCGATTTTTTGTTAAAGCTGTTCATATTTGTTGACAAAACTCTTTTATTAGTTATATAATTAATTTAGCTATGATCGGTTGCTGCTCTGCAACTGACATATTATGGGCCAAATTTATTTTTGAAGGAGAATGTTATGACAAAGCATCTTAGAATTCTATTGTTGGTTCTGACGATTGCAACTGTCCTTTCCGTTCTTGTCAGCTGTTCCGATATGGACGGCATTATGGACGGAATTAACGAAAATATTCTGAATGTTAAGGACAAGATACTTGCAATCCTCAAGCCTGATTCCGAATGCGATCACGAGTGGTATGCGGCAACCTGCACAGCACCCAAAACCTGCTCGCTTTGCGGAGAAACCGAAGGAGAAAAGCTCGATCATACCGTTGTGTTCGATGCGGCTGAAGCGCCGGATTGCACCACCGACGGTAAGACAGAGGGTTCTCATTGCTCAGTTTGCGGTGAGATTATCGTTGCCCAGGATACTATTGCAGCTTTGGGACACAGTAACACAGTAAATATTACAAAAGAGCCCACCTGTGACGAAAAGGGTGAAAAGGTGGTTACATGCTCCGTGTGCGGTGAATCCTCCACAGAAGAGATTCCTGCAAACGGTCACGATTATGATGACACCGTTAAGTTGCCTACCTGCACAGAGGGTGGATCAACAACTCACAAGTGTAAGCATTGTGGCTATTCTTGTATAGACAGCTTTGTTGATCCTCTCGGACACGATCTTGACGAGGGAACCGAAACAAAGGCCCCCACCTGTACCGAAAAGGGTACTCTCAAGTTAAGCTGTACCCGTGAGGGATGCGAGCATACTGAAGAGGCTGAGATCCCTGCAAAGGGACATAGCTATTCACATAGTGTAACAGAGCCGACTTGTACAGCGGATGGATATACAACACATACCTGTTCTGTCTGCGGTGACACATATAAGGACAGCACGGTTGCAGCTAAGGGACATACGAAGGTAGATGCTACGTGTGAAGCTGACGGCTATTGCTCAGTTTGTAACGAAAAGCTCGAGGATGCACTTGGTCACGATGAAAAAATCGATGCATCGGTTGAGCCTACCTGTACCGAAACGGGTCTTACAGAGGGCAAGCATTGTGAAAGATGCGGCGCAACTCTTATAGCTCAGGAAATCGTTGATGCCAAGGGTCACAGACTCAGTGGACTTAAGGTTAACAGCGCAACATGTACAGAGGATGGATCGATTGAGCTTGATTGCGGAGATTGTGGACTGCATTTTGTATCCGGTAAGGATAAAGAAGCGGACGATTATCTCGCATCTCCCGTGGGTCAGTTTATCAATATCAAGGCGCAGGGACACAAATATGAGTCCGTTGTAACACCCGCAACATGCTATGCAAGAGGATACACAACTCACACCTGCTCTGCTTGCGGTGATACTTATGTTGATACATATACAGATCAGCTCATTCACGATTTGTCGGGTGAATGGCTTGTAACAACAGCACCCACCTGTGAATCAACGGGAACAGAGGTTCTCAGCTGC
>SVGF01000010.1 GCA_015056475.1 Clostridiales bacterium | reverse complement strand
ATGCTTACAATTCTCGCTAGCATAAATTCTGCCGAGCATTGGTACATATAAGGTATCTTCTACAACTCCAAGCTTTGAATCTTTCATTTTCTATATTCTCCTTCGTTAGCTTTAACTAACTTATTTTAATATATATGCGTGAAAATGTAAAGATGGTAGATTTCTTCACAGATTTTTTCATTCAATCGCACCACGAAATTGGAATTTGACGCACAGACAAACTGAAATTTTCATGTGTTCGGCAAATTGGTATCTATCAAATTAACTATTTGCTGAGCCACTGTTAACGGCGTCATATTCGTTGTATCAATACATGGATAATCAAAGTTATCATAAAAAGAAAACGTCATTTCCATTCCTCTTTTTATTCTTATCTCATCCCTACCGTCTTTAATAGCTCGTTCTATGTTTTCGTCTCTTGAACATTTTAAGATGATGATAGTTTGCTTGAACTCTATATGGTCATTTTTAAGCTTCTCTATTACCCTTTCATAAATTTCCTTTCTCTCGCCATGCCATGCATAGGTGAAAATCACCTTATTTACATCACTACAAGAAAGATAATTACGCAATAGGCAATAAATGTTTTCCATTATAGTTTCTTTTGTTGATTCCGAAAAAGCGAACGGATTCATAACACGACACCAATCAGAGTCCACGTATGCAACATTTTCATATTGCTCTACTATCTTTTTTGCGGTAGTAGTTTTCCCAACACCATTAGGACCAATGATAACTATAAGCTGCTTCATTATATCTTCCTCACAAATTCTTCCAAGGTCATTTCTGATAATTTCTTTCCCATTTATCTCACCGCCAAATTCTTATTTATCGTTTTGTTTATCGCCAGTTTCGTCTTTGTATTACAGCGTTGCAAGCAACGCCGGCTTCGGGCAAAGCCCATACCCCTAAGGTTGCGAGCACCCAAAGGCTCCCTCCGGGAGGGAGCTGGCGCCGTAGGCGACTGAGGGAGAGCGCGATACAATAAGATTTATCCAAACCTAAAGTCACGCAGGCTCCTTCCACCGCTAACGGAAAGCTTTTTATATTCCAAAATGAATTATCCATTTATTCTGCGCAAGAGCAGTTTTTATCAGATCATTTAATTCGGACAATTCAGGTATTCGCTCAACCGCGTTTATAAATCCCTGCATTGACGTTGGCGGTATAAGCGTAATCCCATTATAAGCAAGTCCCTTTGCAGGCACGTCAACCGTATGCCAATAAAAATCCGCATCAAAAAGGCGTTCAACCACTTTGGTCAACAGATCATCGTCAATAGAAACGCAGTTATACTTTTGAGGTTCATATTCATCAAATCTTTCACCTTTCTCAGGTGTTTTTTGCATTATACCGAATTCATGCTTCGCCAATCAATACACCACCTTTTTCATTTTAATTCTACAGCTTTACAAAATCGGCAGATGGATCATCACCCACCTGCCGTAATTCGTTTGTAATTCTTCAACTGTCAGATCGTCTTAACAAGATCCTTTACGTTCATACCAACGTGCTCGGGTCTGTGCGCGTCGGATGAAGTGATGATATTTACACCATTGTCCTTAACCGCCTTTAAGAATCCCGGAGCAAGACCAAGCTCTATTTCAGGATGCTTTAAGTGTATTCCACCGTTTTGCTCAGCGCTGATATTGTGCTTTTTCATAAGCTTTGCAAGCTTGTCATACGTAGGCTGAAGATCATAAGTTGTGCTGTGACCAAAAAGCTTGATCGAGTCGGGGTGCCCCACAACGTCAAACAGCTCACATTTTATGAGCCCTTCCATTATCTCAAAATGCCTTTTGAAAAGATGGTCGGGGTCCTTGTCCGCCCACGCATCACGGTTGAGGTCAAACCCAAAGCCGTCAAGCCAATGTACCGAGCCTATTATGTGATCAAAATCAAACGAATGTATCTTCTCGTCAATAAGGCTCTCCATTCCCTCAAAATAGCATACCTCAAGTCCAAACAAAAGCTTTATTGGATAATTGCGTTTTCTTGCAGCAGTTATAAAGTCCGTGTATTCGCTGAGGTCACGGAAATTCTTCTTGTAGTACCAATGATGCTGAAAATCGCTGTAATTTGCAATCTCAGGATACATCGGAGCAAAATCCTTAAACTGATGCGTATGCTCCACAAGGCAGAGAGTGTCTATATCCATAGCCACAGCCTGATTCACAAATCTATCTATCCACTCGAACGTGTAATCAGCATATTCGAGGTGAACGTGCATATCTCTCATTTAATTGCCTTTCTTAATTCTTTACGTTTTTCTTTCTTCTTATGAGTGCAAGACCCAAAAGCACAAGGTCAACCAAACCGATTATCTCACAGCTTGTGGAAAGCAATGAATTGTTACTGAATACACCGTCGGTGTTGGATTCCACCCTTGCCCATCTTGCGGTAAGGGTTGTATCGCCCGTAAGCATTACCGTGCTGTCCTCTGTCACTCTTGTACCGTCCTCGGTAAACCAACCGATAAGAACGTATCCGTGCTTTACCGTCTGCGGCAATTCGCCAAAAACGCTCTCGTTTGTCACAGTCTTTTCAGTATACTCAGGCTCTGCATCGGGAGCATAGAACGTTACGTTAAAGCTCTTTGGCAGCAATTCAGCATAAAGAACTATGTCACAGGTGTCGGTATAAACGCTCTCGGATGTGATGATATTGCCCTTTGCATCCAGCCAATAGAGGAAGTCGTAACCCGGAACCATAGCATTCTGAAGCATACCGATCCTGTCGTTATACGTTACGGATTTTGTAAAAGAATTGTTTATCTTGCCCTGAATATTAAAACGTATGCTGTATTCGGACAAAGCCCAGCCCGCCTTAAGACTGTTCTCACTATCAGGGTTCAGCTTGGTATCCTCAGAGAAAAGCTCACCGTTTTCTGTGTACCAGCCAAGGAATATACATCCTGTCTTTACAGGTACGGGCAAGGAAGACATCTTGTCAAACGTAAAATCCATATCGGGAATTTCGTATTCACCGCCATTTACCTTAAACGTAATGTGATATTCCACCGCCTGCCAATGTGCCACAAGCGTGATATTGTCTGTGATCTTTACTACACTGTCCTCCGTAACGAGGTTTGAATCTGTATCAAACCAACCGAGGAATTCATAGCCGTTTCTCTCTATATCGGGAAGAACGTTATACTGTGAATCATATGCAACGGAGATCGGCGGCACTATCATATGTGAGCCCTTACCGTCAAAGCTCACGTCAAACACCAACGGTATCCATTGTGCATAGTATTTTACATCCTCAGCAACCGTAACCGTGTTACCTGTATAAATGTAATTACCGTTTGCATCTTCCCATCTTGCAAACTTATAACCAACCCTTGTTGGCACGGGAAGCTCGCCGTATTCTCCGCCAAACGAAACGTTTATAGTGGGGTTACCTTCAAGAATTCCTCCGTTTGCATCAAAGCTGAGTTTATAAGTTCTTTCTTTCCAAGTTGCGGTAAACTTTTCATCAGCAGTAGTTTTAACTACGGTTGATTCCGTTACTGGAACGCCTGATTCATTTACCCAACCGGTAAACACATATCCCTTCAAAACAGGCACGGGCAATTTGCCGTAAGCCAAGCCGTAGTATGCCTTAGCCGTGCTCTGCTCAAGGCTTCCGCCGTTTGCATCAAGCTCTATGATATGTACCAACGGTGCCCAATCTGCAACAAACGTCTGATTTGAAATTATGTTCACAACGTCACCGGTGTAAGCATGATCACCCTCAACGGTAAGCCAGCCAACAAATCTGTAACCGTGCTTTGACGGCGTTGCCAGCATGGGATAAGTCTTGTCATAAGTTACGGTATACTCAAGAGTTACTAAATCCTGATTAGCAAAGCTGCCGCCGTTTGCATCAAGCTTTATGCTGTAATCATTCGCCTGCCACTGAGCAACTACCTCAATGTCGTATACAAAATCAATAACTCTGTCGTTGGTTAATATTTCGCCGTCATCCTTTTTCCAACCCATAAAGGCATAACCGCGCTTTTCGGGAATGGGGAGCTTACCAAAGGGCAGGTCAAAGTCAAAGCCATCGTATTCAACTTCACAAGTACCGCCGTTTGGATGGAACGTTACCATTATCTTTCTTGCTGACCAATGTGCAAATATCGTAATGTCGGTATCGTACGATACTATGGTTGTTTCCTCAATATGCTCGCCGCCCTTTTGCTGAGTATACCAACCCATAAAATCGTAACCGAATCTTTCGGGAGTGGGGAGCCCGCCATATGCAGCATCGAACACAACGTCCTTTGACTCAACGTCAACAGTTCCGCTTGAGGGATCAAACGTTATTGTGTACGTATTTGCCTGCCAATGTGCTTCAAGCGAAAAATTTCTGCCAATCTTAAGAACGCTGTTTTCAGTAATAAGCTTGCCACCATCCGCCTCGGGCGTAAACCAGCCAAGGAACGTGTAACCCTTCTTTGTCGGAACGGGGAGTGTTCCATACTGAGTATCAAATTCTACCTTTTTGGGATCAAAGCTATCGGGGCAGTTTGTTACAAATCCTACGGAATATGTATTTACAGCCCAATTAGCGTAAAGCTTCTGATTTGCAATTATCGTTACGGTCGTACTATCGGTTATTCGTCTGGCATCCGGTCTGAGAGAATCAAACCAGCCAATGAACGTATAACCCTCTCTTGTAGGAGTGGGGAGCTCACCGTAAGTTGTCATATATACAACTATTTTGTTCTCTATGGGAGATACACCACCATTACCTTCAAACGATACTGTAAACTTGCCGGGTTCCCAATGTGCATAGAGAATGTGATCGGACGGAATAAATACGTTTGTTGAAACGTTAACGAGTTGTCCGCCCTCTTTTTCCGTGTACCAACCTACAAAGGAATAGCCCGGAATCTCAGGTATTGGCAAATTTGCATACGGAGATCCGAAAATGACCTCCTTGCTGTCAAAAGTATCCTTTGATCCGTTACTGTCAAACGATACTGTATATTTATTACCTATCCAATATGCATATATTGACGTATTTGACGTTATTTCCACTACGGTAGTGCTAACGACCTCGGTACCCTTGCCGCCCTTTTCTGTAAACCAGCCTCCGAATGTATAACCCACACGTGTAGGTGTTGGCAGCTCACCAAAAAGCTTGGTATACGTAACCTTTACGCTCTTGGGAGAAACTTCTCCACCAACAGCATCAAGAGTTACGGTAAACGTTGCAAGTGACCATTGTGCATAATACTTGGAATCGCCAAGCGTCTTATAGATCGTAGTTGTTGTTACCTTTGTTCCACCCGTTGCAGACGTAAACCAACCCTCAAAAACGTATCCGGGACGAATTGCCACGGGAAGGTTGGACATAGCAGCATCATACGTTACTGTTACCGAGGGCTTTGTGGGATCGCCACCGTTACCGTCAAGGTTTGCTGTGTACGTATTTGCCTTCCAATGCGCATAAAGTGTAGCATTTGAGTTTATGCTTACCGTGCTTGTTGCGGTTATTTTTGTGCCGCCAGATGCTGCAGTATACCATCCGTCAAAGGTATAACCCGATCTGGTAGGCTCGGGGAGCGTGCCGTATTGCTTTGTCTTTTCCACCGTAATGGGTGAGAATGATCCGGTACCGCCGTTAACGTTAAAGCTTACGGTAAATTTGGGGTTCAACACTGTAATGGTAAAAGTCGCTGACGATCTGGCAATACTACCACTCGTACCGGTATATGCCACAGTTACCGTTATGGTTACAGTTCCTGCTTTTCTTCCCGTTACTTTACCGCTTGCGTCAACCGTGGCAATAGTATGATCGGACGTGATCCAGCTCAGCTTTGCGCTGGAAGGTGTTTTTGTTACTCTTCCGCCAAGAGATACTGACTGATTAGTTTCTATCGTCGCTTTGTTGTTAGAAACAGACACCGTCGGCATTTTTACGGTAATATCTATCTTAGGGCTTGTGAATGTGTTTCTGTCGTTCTTTGCAACGTAATATATCTGATATGACGTTGAATTATTGTTCAAGGCAGTAAATGCATAGCTGTGGCTTGCCTTTGTAAGCGATGATGACTTATAAACAATAGCACCGTTGCTCTTGTTTATAATGTGGAAAACAATTGAGGTTGCATTGCTTACGGTTGCGGACATATTGATCCTATCGCTCACCATATAGGACGTAGATACAGCGCCGCTTGCGTTCTTGAGTGTAATTCCGCTACCCATTATTACAGCCTTTGCATCCGGCGGGTACTCTGCACTTGTATAAAGCGACATACCTGCAGTTCTTTCAGATGCAAGCCTGCCCCATGTAAAATACTCAAGTTTGACCTTGTTTCCGCCGCCTCTGTTTGCATCGTATATCCACGCGCCGCTGTCATCAACACTATATACCATCATAGTGTGCTGTCCGGACGCTCTGTATAGCGATGACTGAATAACATCACCGCATCTGGCCTTTGAAATTAAATTCTTGACCTTTGTAGCATCGCAATTTGTTATAGTGCCAATCAATGTCATGTCCGGATCGGAGCTCAGAACGTACATTTGGGACGTCTTGAATGCCTGAGCCATTTCTGTACCAAAAAGTGCTCTCCACACCTCAGCCGCAAAGCCAAAGCACGTGCTCGGGCCTGTTCCGCCGATGTTTGCTATGTACTGACCTTTGCTTGAATTATTCTTTGAGCCCTTCCACACCGAATTCTCGGGGTAGAACTGCATTACCGCCTGCATTCTCTGGAGTAGCTCCTCCGCAGTTGCCGGGCCCGAATCCTTGCGCGTTGCACCCGAAAGATTTACGTAGCCGTACTTGCCATTGTAGCCTGTATAACCCCACGTACCGGATGAATTTATATTGAGCACGAATATCATCGTGCCTTTGGGAATGGTTGCAACTGTGCCCGAAGATGCACTTGCAGACGTTTTGATAACAAGATCCGATGATGCATTCACCTTGTAACACGAATTTATCGGACCGGACGTCCAACTTGCCGCCTTTCCTCTTTGATTAATAGTAACGGGAATAAGCACCGTTGCCAACATGCAAAATGCCAGCACTATTATCAATAATTTTTTTTGTTTAATATTCATCAAGCAATAAACCTCTCGGTGTGATATATATGCAGAATTTAGTTTATAAACCGCCTTTTTACACTACATACATTATTATTCTACCACATTCAAGTAATTTTGTCAATATTTTTATTAAAATTTTATACTATTTTGTTATAGAAGTGCCCCTTGAGGCTCTTGTAAACCTGAAAAATGATTCTTAATTCGTATAAATTTTTTCCGAGTACAATTGAAATTTCATTCGGTTTATGTTATAATTATATCGCAAGCTATAACTATATAACTTGGAATTGGGAGAAGATCGTATGGAAGACATAAAAAGCATTATTGCTAATAATATTGCAGAGCTCCGTCAATCAAATAATATGACACAGCTTGAATTAGCAGAAAAGCTTAATTATTCTGACAAAACAATATCAAAATGGGAAAGAGCAGAGTCATCTCCCGATATTTCAATATTGGTTGAGATATCACGTCTGTTCGGAGTGAGTTTGGACTATCTTGTTCAGTCCGAGCATGATAAAGAGCCTGCCGAAGAAGTTAAAGAAAAGAGCGATAATCCAAGGTTTAACAAAAGAGCAATCTCAAACCTATCCGAAAGCGGAGCATGGTTTGTTGCTATCCTTGCTTTTGTTATAACTACAATGGTTATAAATAAGATAACCTTTCAATATCTGTATTTTGTTTACGCTCTGCCCGTAGCGCTTATCATCAGGCTGATCTTCAATTCAATATGGTTCAACCCTCGCCACAATTACTTCATAATCTCACTCTTGATGTGGTCAATACTCGTCTGTATACACGTAACGTTTTTATATTTCGGCATCAATGCGGCACTTATCTATCTGCTTGGCGTAGCAGGGCAGATAATTATAATCCTGTGGTCATATATTGCAAGGCCTAAAGCATAGAAATTTTCATTGCCTCGTTTTATCGGTTAAAACGGGGCTTTTTGTATAATTCTACTAATCGTAGAGTTGAAAGTTCTTTACTCTACGGTATCAGTTTTGATTAGTAGAGGTCTGTTCTTGATACTTCGGTTGACTCTTTTTAATTATGAAAGTATAATTAAGGCAACAAATTTACAGCACTAAGGAGCATCCGACAATGAAAAGAGAAATACCCATCTTTTTTTCCACCGACGATAATTATATACCGTATCTTGACGTTGCAATAAGATCCCTTATAGCAAACGCCTCAAAGGATCACGAATACCGAATAATAGTTCTTAACACAGGATTGAACCCAAACAGCATCAGCAAGATAAAGCTGAACGAGGTGCCCGGCTTCAATATCGAATTTATCGACATTTCCTCCACGTTGAATACCATAAAAAGCAAACTGAAAAACGTTTATCATTTTTCGATCGTTACCTATTACAGACTGTTCATCGCCTCAATGTTCAAGCAATACGAAAAGGTCATATATCTTGATTGCGACCTTGTGGTGCTCGGCGATATCTCAAAGCTTTACAGCATTGATCTCAAGGACAATATTTTAGGTGCAGTCCCCGATCAATTCGTGCAAAGAACAAACGCATTCAGAGCATACGCAACAACAGCACTCGGCGTAGATCCCGACGTTTACGTTAACGCAGGTGTGTTGCTTATAAATCTGAACGAATTCAGAAAATGTAAGATCGAAGAAAAGTTTATACATCTCATATCACAATATGATTTTGATCTTCTTGATCCCGATCAGGCGTATTTGAACTACCTTTGCTTTGGCAAGATACACTTGCTTCCAAACGGCTGGAATAAGGAGCCCCTGCCGCTTTCATGCGAGGGAGATAAACATTTAGTACATTACGCTCTGTATAAAAAGCCATGGCAGTATGATGACGTGATCGACGGAGAATATTTTTGGTTTTATGCCAAGCTCTCGCCCTTTTACAACGAAATTTGCCAAAGAAAGCAAAGCTTCAGCGAAGCCGAAAGAATCAAAAAAGAATCCACAGCCATCGAAATATTGGAGCACGCGGCAAGGATCGTTTCCTCAGAAGAAACCTTCTCTAAAAAGCTGTGCTGTGCGTGGAGGTAAAAAATGGAAAGATCTCCCCATAAATTAGAGCTTATCAACCGTATTGCCGAGCTTGAAAGGCAGGGGCTTTGGCATCTTGACGTAGAAGACGATCCCGAAACCTACCCCCTTATGCCCGACAAGGTGGATTACTTAAACAAAAAGCTCTCAAGTAAGATCAAAAACAAGATTGCCAATATTGCAGGCTCACGTTTTTTCGATAAAATGATAGCCAACCGACAGCTCATAATCAAGGAAATACGCGGAATTGAAAACTTCACGGCAGTAAAGGACGGCAAGATAGTTACCTGCAACCATTTCAGCGTGTGCGACAATTACGCTGTCTGGGTCGCTTTAAGGGACCACATGAACGGCAAAATGCTTTACAAGGTGATCCGCGAGGGTAATTACACAAATCCTCCAAAACCATTCGGCTTGTTTATGAGGCATTGCAACACACTCCCGCTTTCAAGCCGGACTGCAACCATGAAAAAGTTTTTGCAGGCAGTAAAAACGCTGTTGGTCAGAGGCGAAACTATACTTATTTATCCCGAGCAAAGCATGTGGTGGAATTATCGCAAGCCAAAGCCCATGCAGGACGGTGCGTTTTCTCTTGCGTTGCAAAACAAAGCTCCCATAATCCCAATATTTATTACTATGGAAGACAGCGACGTCCTTGACGGCGACGGTTTTTTCGTTCAGGAATACACTATCCATATTCTCCCCGCCATTTACCCCGATACAAGCTTGCCAAGCGCAAAAGCAAAGGAAGCATTAAAACAAGCCAATTACGAGGCTTGGGTAAGGGTTTACGAGGACTTTTACAAAAAGCCCCTCGTTTACAGCGAATCATGAGGCTTTACCTTACAATTATTTTTGTTGCAATGGGCATCATTTCGGCAGTTAACATTACAGCAGAAGCTGCCGTGTGGTATTACGTTATAATAGCCGTCGTATGGTGTACCGCATTACAGTTTGCGCTTGATGGGCTTATTGCAATAATAATAAATAAAATGCCCGATAAATGGTTTGCTATCGATATAAAGCTTTACAGCGTATCCGAAACTGAAAGACACTTCTACAAAAAGCTGAACGTAAGAGGCTGGAAGGATAAGGTTTGGGAGCTTGGAGGACTTGGAGGCTTCAGCAAAAAGGAACTGAAAGAGCCAAACGATCCAAAATATATAGAAAAATTCATAATCGAATGCAACAAGGGCGTGCTCACTCACGTGCTCTCGTGCCCAATCGGTTTTTTAGCAATGCTGACACTGCCTGATATTTGCTCCGTAACCATCGCGTTCCCCGTTGCAATAGTGAATCTGTTTTTGAACGTTTTGCCGACGATCGTGCTCAGATATAATACACCGTTATTGCATTCGGTATTGACTCGCTTAATGAGAATCAAGCCCAAGAAATGAGCGTGAGGTCATTTTTGTTGACAAATTCGTGGAAAGATGTTATAATAATCGCAGACAAGGTACAAACTTCGTTTGCTCAAATGCGATTATTGAAACATTTGAGGTAGAAATGCGGATAACGCATTTCATTATGTTATAATAATCGCAATAAGGTATACAAACTGCGTTTGTAATAATGCGATTATTGAAACAACTAAGGTAGAAATGCGGATAGCGCATTTCATTATGTTATAATTATAATAATAATAAGGAATGAGCGTGAGGTCATTTTTGTTGACAAATTCGTGGAAAGATGTTATAATATCCACAACAAATGAATAAACACAGTTCATCAGTCGGGCGCACTGCAAAGACGGTGCTTCTCGGGGATAAGGAAATCGCGGTGCAAATCCGCGGCAACAGCCATTACCGTAACTGAACTAAAGTTCTCAAGTCGGAATGCTTATCGTTCTGTGGCTCAGTAAAGCTCTCTTGGGCAAATGAAGGGGCGGCGAGTTTTGGGGTATAGCAGGATACCCTTGTTTGCGCGCGCCTTTTAGAAGGGCGCTTTTACTTTATTCCTTTGAAAAACGAAAGGAAGAATTTTTATGAAAAGAATTATTAACATCATTACTGCAATTGCGCTCGTTTTTGCTCTTGCAGTATCATTAACGGCTTGTGCACCTGCAGATCCTTGGAAGTCTGCTAAGTACACAGAAGACACCACTCTCGGCGAAGGCGCTTTGACCGTTTACGTCGAGGTAAAGGTAAACGATCACTCCGTTACTTTTACTGTAAAGACTGACAAAACCATACTTGGAGATGCGCTTCTTGAGCATGAGCTCATTAGCGGCGACATTGAGGAATACGGGCTTTACGTTAAATACGCCAACGGCATAAGAGCCGATTACGACAAGGACAATACCTATTGGGCTTTTTATCAGGACGGCGAATATCTGATGACCGGTGTTGACAGTACTGAGATAACAAACGAAGGACATTACGAGATTGTTTACTCGAAGTAATAAAGCTCACAGTCTTCAATATGTAAGGGAATTGACGTTGTTTGCCATGCTTGGGGCATTGATGTTCTCTGCAAAGATCATCACCGAAGCCCTGCCCAACATCCACCTGCTTGGAATGCTGATAATGGCATACACCGTGGCGCTTCGCAAAAAAGCACTCGTTCCAATATACGTTTACGTAATGCTCAACGGAATATACGCAGGCTTTGCAATGTGGTGGCTGCCGTATCTATACATATGGACGCTTCTTTGGGGAATGACCATGCTTCTCCCCCGTAACATACCTCAAAAAGCCGCATATTTTGTGTACCCTGTAGTTTGCGCTCTGCACGGCTTTCTGTTCGGTGTTCTCTACGCACCCGGGCAGGCGCTGATGTACGGCTTTAATTTTGAGCAAACGCTCGCATGGATAGCGTCGGGAATTCCGTTTGACATCATACACGGAATAAGTAATTTTGTAATGGGATTTTTGGTATTCCCCTTAGCAAAAACACTTACAAGGCTTATGCGCCAAGGCGCATAACAATTTACATCCAAGCAGGATCATTCCATTGAACAGGTATACGGTATACTGATTATACCGAGCATAACGTCAATTGTGGCAGTGTTGCATTGCGAGCACCTGTACTGCAAATGTAAAAGCAACGCACAGAGCAGCACTTCAGCGGTGTGACTCTGTGCGGTATTTTTTATTGAGGTGATAATAGAATAACACGGGAGTTGCCGCGGATCACGTATGAATGACCCCGCCGCCGTAACTAAAAACACGTCAAAAATAAAGGATAAAACAGTATGAAAAAACTTATCTTAACACTTATTGCCGTAATTATTGCAATATACGTTATGGGCTGCAGCACAGCTTCGCGTAAGGAAGCAAATAAAACGACCGATACTTTTAATGAGTATCGGTCGTTATTTATTATTCTGAAAATCGATCAATCATCAAGCAAGCCCCTCATTGCCTCAACCTGCTCGTCATCCATATTGCCCCTGTTATCGATATACATATCAATGGTAACGGTACCGCCTGCGGCATTCACCTTTTTGATATAATCTTTGACCGTTTCACGAGGCACTCTTACACCTCTGTTACGCCATCTGCTGTGCTCGTTGCCCGGTTGATGCTCAAGACCTAAGGGAATGAGCGTGAAAGCCTGCGCACCGTCGTAGAATCTTCTGTCGGGGATGTGAACAAAATCGGTAAATTCACCCGAGGTGAGCTCCTCATTCTCAAACCACTTGTAAAAATACGGGCCAACACCGTTATTAAATGCAGTCAAAGCATTGGGATTTCCCTTTTTGATTGCATCATACATGGGGCGCATATGCTCCTGCGTAAAACCAAATTTTGCGGAGCTTTGTGCATCGTAGCAACCGTCTATCCACCAAGCCTTAACACCGTCACCGTAGCGGACAGAATACTCCTCATAAACAGCCGCCCATTTTTTCATAAAGTCCATATTAACAGTTGATTCACCGTATATGCCAAACTTAGTACCTACCTCTCGGTCACCGGCAGGACCCATACCCAAACAGTATAAGCAAAGGTCAATATCATACTTCTTGAGTGCAACAATAAGCTCTGCAACAATATCCCTGCTTGCGCACGCATCACCCGGCTTTGTGCCGCCAATGGCGTCATAGGTTGCATTCGGCGCCAATATAAAGCGTGTGCCCTGTGTCAAAGTTATGAAATAATAGCCTGCACCAATCTCGTGGACCTGCCTTGCAATCTTTTCCGGGTCGAACGAATCAACCATTTTGTGCCATTCTTTCACCTTTTCTTCGAGTGGAGCTTTACGGTCGTACTCAAACAAGTAGTGATTGAGTACACCGAATTTTCTGCTTAAAAATTTATCCTGATAAATACTCATAGTGTCCCCCTGTATTAAATGAAATTTTCCAGCCTTACCAATTTCCGGCAAAGCTGGATGTATTATTCGATGATATTATTCGATCGTAACGTCACTCACAAAATTGCCTATTTCAATTTCGGGCGTTACCTTTTCACCGTTTACCACTACGTTTGAAACAAGAACTCTCTTTATCTGATGCTCCTCGTCCCAACCTGCAAAATGGCTCTTAACCACATTGGGATCATCGGCATAAACGGTTATATTCTTAAACACTATATCGTGCATTGTACCGATCCTCTTATCGCCTCCGCCATAGGTTCCCCAGCCGTAGATCGGCAACTCCATAAGCAATGGATGCCTTGCAGGTTGGGGATTGGAGTAAGGAGCGTTCATATCACTCTGGTACACATCCTGAAGCTGATACTTTGTAAATTCACAGCGTATATCCTCAAACATAACGTGATGAACGTCTGCACGGTTATGATGCTGTACGTCCATCATTACGGTTGAGCCGTGGATACAGTCACAGTTTTTGAATATGATGTTTCTGTACTCGGATGCGTTTGTTTCTGCACCGATCTCAAGATTTCTGCCCCAATCGCACCATACAACGCAGTTTTCAACTAAGATATTCTCAAGATTTCTCGTATCCCAACCCTTTATACCCTTGATAACCACGCAGTCGTCAAAATCGCGCAGGAATGAATTTTTGATCCATATATTTGAGGAATTGAACACGTCGATGCCGTCGGAATTATATCTCCACATACCAATTATCTTAACGTCGTCAATAACTACGTTATCACAATCCGCAGGAACAACGCTGAAGGTGGAGCTATCTCTCAATGTTACGCCCTTTAGTGCACAATTCTTACATCTCAAGAATCTTACGTTGCCCTTGAGCACCTTTTCCTTTGCACAAAAAGCATCGTACTCTGCCTTGTCCGTGGGAATAGGACCGTCCAATGCATTCAATCTGACAGGAATAAGGAGTGTATCGTCATAACGCTTTTCACAGCTTCCGTCTATCATGCCGTAGCCGACAATGCTAACGTTTTCCTTGCCGTATGCAGAAACGTTTCCGTAAAGTATAGCACCTCTGTCAATAATAAGTGTTGTATTGCTTTCAAGCTCCATATCGCCGTAGTGCAAGCCTGCTTCAAGGCGTATCACATTTTCGGTCTTAGCTTCAAAATCCACAACGGGATCAACAAAAATGTGAAGAGCCTTGTGGAAGCCGTCAAGCTCCAAGGTATATTGTCCGCAGGATTCAATAGTGAGCTTGCACACTCTACCGCACTTTTTTACCTTTACGTTTTTTGAAAGAGGTCGAACAACTGCTTCTTCAAAATCCCATGCGACCTCAACCTCAAGCTCAACCTTTTCGTCCGCCTCAAAATTCAGCACACTTGCAAGCTCTGTCTGATCAAGCGGACGCTGTCTTCCCGGCCAAACCGTGTTGTATGGCATTGCAGATACTCTTACGTGGTATGCATCCATTACAATGCCGTTGCACTTAATAATGTAATCCTTTGATATTTCTTCCTCTACGGGGTGCTTTACGTACTTTATCATTCGATATTCTCCTTTTAATCGTCGAGTAAACCCTTCATTGCTTCAAACTGCTCAGGATCAAGATTTCCTCTGCTGTCTATATACATATCAACGGTAACGGTACCGCCTGCAGCATTTACCTTTTTAACGTAATCTCTTATATCCTCGCGAGGCACTCTCACACCCTTGTTTCTCCATCTGCTGTGCTCGTTTCCGGGCTGATGCTCAAAACCCATTGGAATAAGCGCAAACGCCTGTGCGCCGTCGAAGAATCTCTTGTCGGGGATGTGAACAAAATCCGTAAATTCGCCCGAGGTGAGCTCCTCATTTTCAAACCACTTGTAAAAATACGGGCCAACGCCGTTATTGAATGCCGTCAAAGCGTTTGGGTTGCCCTTTTTGATAGCCTCGTAATACGGGCGCATGAGCTCCTGATCGTAGCCGAATTTGCCCGAGCTTTCGTGATCGTAGCAACCGTCTATCCACCAGTACTTAACGCCGTCGCCGTATCTGACTGCGTATTCCTCAAGTACGGATGCCCATTTCTTTACAAACGGCATATCAACCTTTTGTCCGGGCATATAATATCCAAATTTTTTACCCACTTCCTCATCAGAATGAGGTCCGTCACCCGTATAGTAAAGCCCAAGGTCAATATCATATTTTTTGAGCGCTGCAATAAGCTCCGCAATAATATCTCTGTCTGCACACGCATCACCCGGCTTTGTGCCTGCAATGGCATCGTATGTAGCGTTAGGTGCAAGCATGAATTTTGTGCCCTGCATTATAGTAATAAAGTAATATCCCGCGCCGATCTCGTGGACCTGCTTTGCGATCTTTTCGGGGTCGTATGCCTTAACCATTTCGTGCCACTCAACTATGGGGTCAACAGCCTCACTGTTGACACGACGTCTTTCATACAAATAATGATTGAACACGCCAAATTTTTTACTCAAAAGTCTGTCCTGATAAATACTCATAGTTACCACCTCGTTATTTATGTCCCTCTTTACTCAAGCAAGAGATCCTTTAATTTTTCAACTGTCTGATCCGTCACGCCAAGCTCCTTAAGACACGCTCTGAGCTTGTCACCAAGTGAGCTTGCTGTGGGGTAACGCATTTCCATCTTTTTCAACATACTATTGATCAATGGCCTGTTAAAATTTACCCAATCGCACGACGCGCTTGTTAGGTTATACTCATATATTATGTCATCATCCGACACACCCAGCGCCGCCAAAATAAGAAATATTACCGTACCCGTCCTATCCGCACCTGCCGCACAATGAACGTAAACGGGATAAGTTTCAGGGTCGCTCAAAAGCGCAAATATCCTTCTGATATTTTCCGGAGCAAAGTCATTATAAACGTCACCGTATTCAAGCATCGGTATCTGCAGATAATTTATTGTTGGGCCGAGCATAGTGTCAAACTCAACACCCACAACGTCATAGCGGAGATCGATCTCCGTTTTGATACCGAGGTCCTTAACAAATACCCTCCACATATTCATGGAGAATTTGTCCCTTATGGCAGGTCCTCTGTATATCATTCCCTGCTTGATGCGCTTGCCCGAGCTTGTTTGCCATGTGCCGACGTCACGGATATTACAGATCTCATCCGCTCTTATCATTCGGTATTCATTTTTAACGGTGTCAAAGCTTCTCGTTTGAAAATTACCATCCGAATCCTTCACCCGCCAGTAATATCTCTTGCCGCTGTAAAGGTTTTCCACTCTTAAGCAGTAAACTCCGTCACCCTCGCAGGAAGGAATCGCCTCACCTACCGAGGCACAGTTGCCGTATGGTGTGCCCTGTGACTTGAATTCAGGATCGAGCGATATCTCAAAATCCATTTTGCTTGACGGATCGTCACACTTCCACTTAAAGAATATACTTGTGGGTGCATTGAGAATTCTGCCGCATTGAATGTTGTTATCCGGATCTCCCATCCACGAATAAGCACTTTCGCCTGCGCTGTTTTTACCGGAACGCTCCATCTCGTCAAATTTTCTCAAAATGCTCGTTTGTATCGATATTACCCTTTTATCCTCGGGAAATAACAGCTGTATCATAATTCTCTCCGTTATATTTTAACATACATGAATTTCACTGTCAATGCGAAATACTTTGCTTTTCATCAAAGTGCAAAAAATATCTCAATATGTGCAAATCATCTTGCGAGTGACGTGTAAAGTACGTTTCTTAATCTTACCTGATAATACTCCTCAAATGGGTTGAGCATATGATGAGCGTAGAACATTGCCAGATGCTCATCGGGATCAACAAGTATCGTTGCACCTGCCGCACCGCCCCAGCCAAATTCTGAATACTTACCCAAAAATCCTGCTTTTGCCTTATCCACCATCGTGCGCACACCAAGGCCATAACCGTAACCCTCAAGCTGGCGCCAATTAAAGCCTGCCATATGCTTTTGCTCAAGTTGATTCGTTCTTAAAAGCTCAACCGTCTGTGGACAGAGTATCCTTTCGCCGTTTATACCGGTGCCGCCGTTTGCAAGTGCCGCCGCAAAGAGCGAATAATCACCAACCGACGTTGTAATTCCCGCGCCGCCGCTGTCATATTCAGGTCCAAGAATGTAGGGAGTATATTTGTCAACGTTTTTCCATACACCTTCTCCGTTACTGCTTCTTATCTGCTTTGTAACAAAATCGCTGTTATCGCCATCGTCATACTCATAAAGCTCAGCCATTCTGCTTTCTATTTCAGGATTGATGTGATAATACGTTTCGTTCATGCCAAGGGGCTCTAAAATATTCTTTTTTACGTAATCGCGGAATTTCATTCCCGAAATAGCCTCAACCGCCGCCGCAAGCACGTCGTGGCAAAGACTGTAGCTCCAGCCCTCACCGGGCTCAAAATGCAACGGCTCGGATGCGTAGCACTTTGCAACGGTGAGAGTGTCCATATTGCCATTGGTAAGCTCTCTTGCCTTTTTGTGTGAGGGGGTATTCATATTGTAGTCAAAGCCCGCAGTCATTGTAAAAAGATGCTTCATGCGAAGTCTGTTTTTTGCCTCGACTATTTCCCCGCCCTTTCTCACGTACATTTTTTCATACTCAGGAATATAATTACTCAAAAGGTCGGAGAGCAAAAATTTGCCCTGCTCGTAAAGCTGGAGAGCCGCAACAACTGTCATTACCTTTGAGCATGAATATATGTTCAAAAGCTCGTCGCCCTGCATTTTGATCCCCTTTTCTACGTTTGCATATCCGGAGCTGTACTTGAATACAAGCTCATTATCCTTATAAACTCGTATGGAATTTCCGGGCATCCTCCAAGATGTAAGATGATCCATATATTCCTTCATCAACGTAAAATCCATACGTTACTCCCCTTCCTTTGTAAACGCCAAATAACAATTATACTTTCCGTAAACGTCAGGCTTTGTGCCCTCATAAAAGCATATTCTGTAACGATAAATCACGCTTTGTCCCTTTTTAAGCTCGTATCCACCCTTAAAATAAAGGTTATTAGCCGCAAAAAGACCGTAATTTCTTATATGCCACGCTGTTGGGAATCGTTCATTCTGTTCATTGTCAAACACGGCTATTCCGTAAAGCTTACCGTTGATATTACCAAAATAATCGCAGAAATGTGCACTCTTGCCCCAGCATTCCTCCTCGTTTATTCCGCCGTAGGAGTTTGTAAAGCTGCCGCCCCTGTCTGCGCGAAGCTCCTCGTTTACGCGCACACCCAAAGGACCTGCCTCCTTTGTTTTGCCGACGGTAACGTCGCAATAATCAGCAATAAACTTCATTTCAATATCAACATACTTTACGTCGCCCTGCTGATTGTAAAAAGTAAACGTTCTTTCCTCGTTGAGCACGGGCTCACCCTCCCTGCTTTGCCAGCAGATCTCGGCGCTTACTCTGCCGAAAGCTGAGCCTGACATACAGTTCTTTATTGCTTTTTGTCTTTCATAGCCGTAATTTCCAAATTCATTCCAGAAATCTATTCCGTTAACGTCACCGATAGCACCTATTATTGAACGCTGATGCGGATGCTCGGTCGTTTCAAAGTCAAGTCTTGTAAATGACGTAAGTCCGTCACTAGCAAGTACCGGTCCGAGGAAGGGCTTTGCAAACTCGTCATCATAAACGTATCTTGTAAAAAGCTTTCCTGCTATATTAACGTCAACCGATCTCGATTCCTCCGAATGTGCAAGCACCACATCATAAGTATCACCGTCATGGCAAAGCTCAAGCTCAACTGTTTTTCCCTTTTCAAGCGTGAGAATTACAATTACCGAGCCGTCCGTATCAACGCTTGCAGGGAATTTGTTACCCGATGCATCCTTTGCGCAATCAAATGCAAGATCAATAGCATCCTCGCAAATAATTCTTATTGGTTCTTCCGTTATATTTCTTGTTGCTGTGTAAGTAAGTATCATAATTTCCTCTCGATATTAAAATATTTCTCTTAAAAATCTCTCTGCAAGCACCGCTTCAGTCTTAAAATCCTCAAATCCGCACTCAACCGTAACTCTCTTGTTATAACCTGCAGATTTAAGCGCTTCTGCAACAGCTTTTATATATTCTTTATCCTTATAGCCGGGATAACGTCTTTCAGGGTCTGCAACGTGAACGTGACAAAGAATATCACTTACGTCACAAAGCGTTGAAAGAGGCTCTTTTTCAACCGACATATGATATGCATCAGCAAGGAGCTTTACGTTTTTAATGTCATAACGCTTTACAAGCCGTGCACCGTGCGAAACAGTATTAAAAAAATTACATTCCTTATAATTAAGCGGCTCAAGCACCAACGTTATGGAATATTTCTCACAATATTTATTGCACATCAAAAGGAATTCACCAAATATGCTTTCAGCTTCGCTCGTATCCATATTGTCGGGCACCTTTCTTGCGCCGCCGCTGCCAAGCACAACCGTATCGCATCCCAAAAGATGCATTCT
The DNA here is from genome assembly GCA_015056475.1 of Clostridiales bacterium. GTDB lineage: Bacteria > Bacillota > Clostridia > HGM11327 > HGM11327 > SIG351. The sequence goes on along the minus strand of SVGF01000010.1, from coordinate 10,663 downwards.
GCGCATTGCTTCGCAAACGTATTCCTCCAATCCGCTTGCTCTGTTCATTATAGAATACTTTGGCGGAATAAAGCTGTTACAAACCTCTATCTTAAAACCCTCACTGCTTAATTTATCTATTTCTTCGGGTTCAAGCGCCATAATGCTGCCTACTGTAGCTTCTAAATAATCGTATCCGCAATCATAAACTGCCTTTGCTCCAAATTTGAGCACGTCAAATGAATTTTCAACCGAGCCAACTCCCTGCGGCATAAACGAGCCTCCGGGAATACAACAACCTAATCTTGGCATGATAATTCTCCATTCTTTTTTTGTTTAAGTATAGCACAAAGAAAAGATTTTTTCAATAGCAAAACGTACAATACAAAAAATTTCATAATATCTTGATACAGATCGATTTTTTAAAAACAGTACGGCAAAACATATAATCTTTGTTATAAAATGTCGAAAAAGCTTGACATTTTTCAACAAAAGTAGTATTATAAAATTGCAGAGCATAAGCTCCGGATTATACGAGAAAGGTAAAAAGACTATGAGTAGATCAGAAGAATTAAAGAAAAAGTTTGACGAAAAGCAAAAAGAATTAAAAACGCTTTTTGACCAAAAAGATGCTTGCAAGAAAAGTATTGAAGCTAAGTGTGACAAAGACATAGAGGATTATAAAAATGCAAATCCGCGTCCAACGTACAAACTCGGCGAAGATCAATTCAAAATAATTTACAAAAAATACTCAGACGCACGTAGGAATATCAAATTTAAGTACACCAGATCCTTAGTTAAGATCTTTTTCATTTGCCTACTTGTAGCGTTTGCTACGTATATCGTGTTTTATTGCGTAAACAACGCATTAGACTATCCGATATTTGAGGACAGCCCCGAAGGAAGAATTATTCAGCTTATTGCATCTGTAATAATACCTATCATAATATTTATTACTTCATGCATAAAGAGATCCCGCGCTAGATCAACCATCAAAAAATGTGAGAAAAATGAAACATTCGCCGCATATCTGAAAGAGGTAGACGAGTGGGCTGATAAGATAAACGAAATCAAAAATAATGCCTCTAAAGCATTGAACAAATACGACGATTCGATCAACGCACTCAAAAAAGAGCTTGAAGACCTTGAAGATGAAATTGTCGCAGCTAAAATGGAAGAAGATGAGGACGATGAGGACGATGAGGACGACGAATACGATGACGACGAATACGATGACGATGACTGCGATAACAATCCGCTGATAGTTATTTTAGGTGATGACCCCGGACTTTCTACCGGCGCAGTTGGTTATATTACGTTTGACAACAAAGAAGAAACACTCGTCTCCTACTCCGATTATCCGCAGGCTTATTCAGTACCCGGAGGCAAGCACAGCGTTCTCATTACAGCCGACCCCAAAGACAGTCCCATTTACGACATTACAGCAAGGCTTGACAAGGTTATAGACTTCGGTTATAACAACGTACTTTGGGTCGATATCCGTTCAACCTACAGCAATACTCAGATTGACTGGAAGGTTCTCCCCCGATCGGAATATAACAAAATCCCCGCTGATGCAAGGGCATCCATCATTCAAAACGGAAGCATCGATTAAAATCTCCGGATCAGTACAACAAAAGTGCCCGTTAACAAAGTTTACTGCGTAAGTGAAGTTATCCTTTGGATAGTGAAGTTTTACCTACGGTAAAGTTGGCAAACTTAACTTCTCACTGCATAAACAAATTTCATTTTGTTTAGCAACTTCACTTTTGCGACAGCAAAAACTTCACTCTAATCATTGAAATTGAGCACAAAGAAAAGATTTTTTCAATAGCAAAACGTACAATACAAAAAATTTATATTTCATACAAAAACACGGCAAGAAGCATCAAAGCCTCCTGCCGTGTAATATTTTCTATCAAAAATCAAGCTTCCTTTGCAGATGAAGGGAACGTAAACTGTGCCGCGGAATCAATAGCCTTTGCGTGAGCCTTATCCATAATTCCGTAGCCGTTATCATCGGTGCTTTCAAAGAAATACATACAGAAATGACCGCTTACCTCGTTACCCGATACAATATCCTCTCCATGAGGCATACCGCAAAGTGACGCCGCAGCTGTAAGATATGAAAGCTGAGCAACAAACGGACGTCTTGCCCATGACCAACTGCCACCAAAAATATCCTTGAGCTTTTTCGTATCCTCAGCCGTGAGAGGCTCTGCGTCCGCATGATGGACACCGCCCGTCCTCTTAAGGTCAACGGAAATCCCCGTTTCAACGTCAGTTATGGTAAGAACCTTACCGGGACGCCACGCGCTGTTAACCGCGCTCCACTGGATCTTTACTGCATCCGTATGGAATACTGACTTAGCAACAGTATCAGCCTGAGCAACACTCTTTGCAACCTCGATCGGTGTAAGAGCCTCATCCGCATGCTTTAACGGACGCAATGATGCCGCAACCGCATTTATCTTTTTAACAAGACGCTCATTAACTATGCCGTCAACCGCCATGCCATAATCAAACTGGAAAGTACGCACTGCAGAAGCTGTGTTTGCATTAAAAACGCCGTCGGGACGTGTACCGTAATAGCCAAGAGTTTTAAGCACCTGCTGAAGTGACTTAACGTCCTCACCAACCGAGCGCAGACGCATTGTACCCTTAAACTCGATCTCAGGATAACACTCGTTGAGAGCTTCATCAAGGGCTTCAAAAGTAGCATTATCGCAAACGCCCGTTACCTCAATACCGTGGACCTTTTGGAAATTCATAAGCGCACTGCGCGTATCGGTACCAAAAAAGCCCTCAAGCTCCGGGTAATCATAGAACTCAAGAACGCGGAGAGTACGCTGAAGCTCCTCCACTCTTTCGCCCTTATCACCCACTCTGAGGGACTGAGGATCAAAATCTGAATCTCGTGAGAAAAGGAAAGACAGTGATAATGCCTTTGAGACAGCCGTCTTAAGCTTTGTACCGATATTCTTAATGCTGTTAAGTTCTAATTTCATGGCATCAAAACCGGACAAATGCTTGTCCTGTCCCCTCTCAAATTCTATGTGTATATTATACTATAAATTGCCACAAAACACAATATATTGATCTTACAAGCGTTAGATTGCGTTTTGTTCAAAAATTACGCTCACCCCTGCAGATTTTGTCGCATTTTTCGTAATAAATCAATATATAGATTTTTCCTGTCGTAAATTATCTAAAAAAACACTATATTTTGTTCAAAAAAAATTAACAATTTGGCTATTATTTGCGTATTGACATAAAAAACCAACCGTTTTTAATAAGATCAAGCATCTTTCAAAGCGGTTGGTAAATATCTGTTTTACTATATATTGTGTTTTTGTTTTATCTCGAATTCTGCCTGAGGATAGTCAGAACCCGCTGAAAATAATCGGGCAACTCCGCTTCAAACGTCATTTGCTCGCCCGTTTTCGGGTGGCAAAAGCTGAGCCTTGCAGCGTGAAGAAGCTGACCGTTAAGCTTAAATCTGTGGGGTTGTTTTCCGTAAACAGCATCACCCACAACGGGATGCCTTATGTAAGCCATATGAACTCTTATCTGGTGAGTTCTTCCCGTGTGAAGGTCGCATTGCACGAGGGAATAATTGTTACCCTGATAGCAAAACTGCTCCAGCACCTTATAATCCGTCTTTGCCACGCGCAAATTCGGATCCGTCTGAGTGCGTTGAAGCGGAAAAGCCATCATTTTGAGCCTGTCGTCGGGATTTCTGCCGTAGCCCGTTTCGAGCGTGCCACCCTCCACGTTAAACGCTCCGTCAACCAAAGCAAGATACGTGCGGTGCGCAGACTTTTGCTTTATCTGCTCAGCGAGTGAAACGTGAGCAATATCATTCTTTGCAATGACAATAAGCCCCGACGTATCCTTATCAAGCCTGTGGACTATGCCCGGGCGCAACACGGAATTGATTCCCGAAAGATCCTTGCAATGATACAAAAGCGCATTTACAAGCGTGCCCGAATAGTTACCCGGCGCGGGATGCACCACCATACCCTGCGGCTTGTTTATAACTGCGAGGTCATCATCCTGATATACAAAGTCAAGAGGAATATTCTCCGGCTCAACGTCAATGGATACGGGCTCCGGCAGCTCCACCGTTATCAATTCGCCCGTAGAGATCTTGTACGCGGGCTTTTTAATCGTTTTACCGTTTACGGTAACGTTACCGTCGTCTATCAAGCGCTGAAAAAAAGAACGAGAGCTCCCGTCCTTTTTCTGCGTAAGATAAACATCGAGTCTGTCACCCGATTCAATGTCGTCAACAGTAAAACTTAAAGTTTTTTCCGTTTGCATTACTTTTCTCCGTTTGAGTTGTTTTTGTCCTTTTTCTTATCGACAAAAAACTCCTTATCAAAAAACAAAATGTATACACCAAGCACTATAACGCCAAACACAAGCAGATTGTCCGCAGGATTAAACACGGGATAATCAATAAACGTTACCTGCAGCATATCCACAACGTAGCCGTAGAATATTCTGTCAAACAGATTGCCGAATGCTCCGCCCAGGATCATTCCACCGGCTACCCTTAACATAAGCGGCGCACGGGAATAATTCTTTATCAAAAACACTATCAGGAGCGCGGCAATAATAAGCGTTATACCAATTAAAAACCACCTCTGCCCCTGCAAGATTCCGTGAGCAGCGCCTCTGTTTTCAACGTATGTAAAGCTGAATATTCCTTCTATAACTGTGATCGAATGCACCGGCTTGACGTATATCTGTGTCAGGACCTTTGCCACTCTGTCAATGGCAAAGCCCAAAATTGCAATAATTACCGTAAGCATTAGGTTATTCCGATACCTTTACTCCGTTGTCAAACTCCTCAATAGCGGTAAGCTGTGCCTTGAGCATTGCCTCAAGCTGAGTCTTGAATTCGATATAGTTAGTCTTGAGCTCAAGCTCTCTTTGCGCAATTTCCTTCACTCTTTCATCCATACCGCCCATAAGCTCGTTTGCCTTTGTCTGAGCGTCGTCAAGAATAGCCTGCGCCTGCTGATTTGCGCCTTCGATGATCTCATCCTTCTTTTCCTTTGCAATAACAAGGATCTCCTTCATGGAATCCTCCGTCTGCTTATAAACGTTTATAGTTTCGTAAAGGGATGAGCACTTTCTTCTGAGCTCCTCAAGCTCGGAATCCATCTGTTCCATCTGCATGATGATATCTTCAAGGAAAGTATCTACCTCAAACTTATCGTAGCCTCTGGAACGTGTGGAAAACTGCTTTTTCTGGATATCTTCAATAGTAATAGCCATAAAATTACACTCTTATAGAATTATCTGTAATTGGGATTCTTCTGCTGAGAATCGCCTGCGATCTCAGAAAGATTGATTCCTGCGTTTGTTACAACGTAAACTCTTGTACCAACTTCCTTGATCTTGCCGTCAAGTGCAAACGTACCGCCGTAAACAAAATCGAGAATACGAACTGCAAGCTCGTCGTCAACAAGCTCAAGGCTGAATACTATGATATTGCCCTCGCGGAGCTTTTCAACGATCTTATGAGCATCGCTGTAAGTTGCAGGCTTAATAGTTTCAATGCTGCCTGCCTTTCTGTAAGCAGGTGTGCTCTCATGTGCAGGTGCTGCGGGACGTGTGTTTTTGGGAGCGCGAGCCGGTTCTTCCTGAACTTCTTCTTCCTCCACTACGTCTTCTTCTTCGTACATTTCTTCTTCTTCGTATCTTTCATTGTCGTCAAATCCAATGTTTGACAAAAAATCCTTGATCTTACCCATATGCTATCATCCTTTCGATTATTGTAAATGTCTGTTTATATAATTGATCCCCAAAGGGATAATATTCATCTTGCGCCGAATATGGCTCTGCCAACTCTGACAATATTTGCGCCGTGCTTTATTGCAAGCTCGTAGTCATTAGTCATTCCCATGGAGAGATACTTAACGTTTTGAGAGGTGCTCTTAAGCTTTTCAAAAAGCAAGTGCGTTTCCTCAAAGCATTTTTCCACCAAATACTCATCGTCCGTATTCGGGCCTATGGTCATAACACCCTGAATGCTTATTCCGCTAAGCTCATTGCATTGCTCAAAGAGTTCAAACAATTCCCCGGGCTCGCAACCCGACTTTGTATCCTCACCGCACGTATTTACCTGAATAAGTGCAGGAATTATTCTTTCGTGCTTTACTGCATGCTTTGAAAGCTCCTCAGCAAGCGAAAGCCTGTCCAACGACTGAACAAATATGTTTTTGTCAGCTATGTACTTTACTTTGTTGCGCTGGATCGGACCGATCACATGCCAGAGTATGTCTTTATCCTCCAGCACGGAGTATTTTTCGCAAAGCTCCTGAATATAGTTTTCGCCAAAATCTCTCACGCCAAGCTCATAAGCGCATTTAATATCGTCAACGCTTTTGAATTTTGATACCGCAACAAGCTTTATATCGCAGGAGGCTTTGCCTGCTAAAGCTGCCGCCTTTGCAATATTATCCTTAACGTGATAAAGACCTTCCTCTATGCTCATAATACCCTTTCTAAAAACGATCGTCAATAATGCCTACAATCCATACTTATATTATTTTATAACAGAATTGAATTAATGTCAAGCGTTTTTTCGGTAAATCAGCAAAAATTTATATTTTCGCAACAATTTATTCCACTTTTACGCTTCTCAAAAGCGTTTGAACCACTTCCTGCTGAGTCATATCTGTGCAATCGATCAGTATTGCATCCTCAGCCCTTCTTAACGGCGATATTGGGCGGTTCATATCCCTGTGATCGCGTTCTTCAATTTCTGCAACAAGCTCATCAAAATCGCACTCGATGCCCTGCTCAAGCAGCTGCTTTGCTCTGCGGCGCGCTCTCTCGCGAGTGTCTGCCGTCAGATAGAATTTATACTGCGCATCTGGGAAAACGCAAGTACCCACGTCCCTGCCGTCAACTATCATCGATAATTTTTTTGCAGTATCGCGCTGAAGCTGAACGAGCTTTTCTCTCACCGAGCCAATAACCGACGATGCCGAAGCCGCCTGAGATATCTCGTTAGTTCTTATGAGGGACGTTACGTCCTCACCGTTAAGATACATCAACTGCTTGCCACCAACAAAGTCGATGGATATTTCTATCTTATCAAGCACGCTTGTAACTTCCTTTTCGTTCGTTACGTCAACACCCTCTCTTAAAAGGCCCAACGCCAAAGTTCTGTACGTCGCTCCCGTATCAAGGTGAAGAATGCCCAATTCCTTTGCAACGTCGCTGCATACAGTGCTCTTGCCCGCACCCGCAGGACCGTCTATTGCTATAATGTACGTTTTCATATTTTACTCCTCAAAAAGTTTATCATCCTTACTCTTATAAACGCCGTAATCGCGCCATATTGTTTCAAGGTTTGCAAGGTTGTCCATTGTTTCCTGCTTCTTTGCCACACTCACCGCAATGAGTATTGCGTTTACAAGGCTCATGGGTGCAACAAGCGAATCCACAAATGACGTCATGTCGCTTCGTGCATACAAAACGTGATCCGCATACGGCACAAGCGGAGAATACTCGCTGTCCGTTATCACCGCCACCTCCGCGCCTCTCTTTTTGGCGTATTCCGCACCGTCAACAACACGCCTTGCATATCTCGGGAATGAGAGCGTTACAAGCACGTCGCCCTTTCCTATGTGGGACAACTGCTCCACAATGTCACTAACGCCCGACGTAATAACGTGAACGTTCGGCATAAGGAAATTCAAATAATAGCCCATAAACTGTATCGTTGTAGCGGCGCTTCTCTGTCCCAGAAGATATACGTTCTCCGCGCTGCATATTTTCTCCACTATACGCTCAAAAGCATCGTCGTCGATATTATCAAGAGTCGTTCGGATATTGTTGATATCTGTCTTGAGCACGTTTTTAAGTATATCGGCATTCGACTGCTCTGACGAAAGCTCCATTCTTTGAATGGTTGTGAGCTTGTTTTTTATAAGTCGTTGAAACGCCTTTTGCAGCTCGGGGTATCCATCATACCCCAACTGCATTGCATAACGTGACACCGTCGATTCACTCACACCTACGGTTTTGCCGAGCTTTGCGGCTGTCATAAAAGCGGCTTTGTCATAATTCGCTATAATATAATCGGAAATAGCGCGCTGACCCTTACTCATTTTAGGGCGTTGCTTGTTTATCTTATCTATAAGATCCTGTACTTCGGACTTCATATCAATTCTCCGTTATTGCATTCAGCATATTTAATATGAGCGAGCGCACTTGCTCATAAGAATCCAATCTGTTTATTTCTTCCTTAAGCTTTGCCGCACCGGGAATTCCCTTTATATAACAATGGAATTGCTTTCTCATCTGCGGTATGGCAACGTATTCCCCGTAAAAGCCCACCGAAAGCTCGTAATTATAAAGTATCAGCTCAAGCCTTTCCTTTAGCGAAAGCTCTATTTGTTTTCCCTCAAGGCACTCCTTGAATATCCAAGGCTTGTTGCTGGCAGCTCTTGCTATCATTACCGCATCGCAACCCGTCTGTTCAAGCATATTGTTGTAATCCTCGTGCGAGCAAACGTCACCGTTACCTATAACGGGGCAAGAAACCTCCTGCTTTACTCTTTTGATTATTTCCCAATCCGCCTTACCGCTGTAATACTGCTCCCTCGTTCTTCCGTGAACGCATATTGCATCAGCACCCGCACCGCACAGTCTCGAAGCTAGCTCTATTGCCGCATCGGGGCAAGCATCCCAGCCACGTCTGACCTTTACGGTAAGCGGAATACTTATTGCATCCCTTACGGTTGCAACTATCCTTTCAGCAAGGTCCATCTTCTTTATCAAAGCACTTCCCTCGCCGTTGTTTACTATTTTAGGGGCAGGGCAACCCATGTTTATATCAATCATCGGCGCGCCCCATTCCTGCAGCTGCTTTGCCGCAAACGCCATAATATCGGGCTCTGCACCGAATATCTGCACAGCACAAGCATCATCCTCGGGAACCAAAAGCCTTTGAGTCTTTTTGTCGCCGTAATAAAGAGCCTTTGCGCTGACCATTTCTGTATAAGTCAGCCCCGCGCCGAATTTTTTTGCGATCGTTCTGAACGGAAGATCGCTAAAGCCCGCCATCGGACCTAAAAATACATTTGTTTTTATCTCAAAATTTCCTATTTTCATTATTTACCTCACGGAAGTGAGCTTCTGTCGTGAGTGATGCTTCCGTCACCCACAACGGGGATCTCAGCGCTCGAATACTGTGGCTCAACCTTAAGCAGACAAAACACAAAATCCTTGCACCTTGCAACAAACTCTCTTGCAAACGTCTTTGCCGTTATTCTGGTGCCCTTATCGCTCTGCACGCCCTTAGCATTTATTCCAAACCGCTTAGCTCCGTACACACCCCTGCCCACGTGATAGCCCTCGGTCACAACCACTATGCTCTTAAGACAGAATACAGTTTTTGCTCTGTTCATTGAGTCATAAGTGCTTACCCCGTAATGGTCAAGGAATATGTCCGCCTTAGGTACACCGTTTGCTTCGGCGTAACGCCTCATCACTCCGACCTCATTGTAATATTTACCCGAATGATCGCCACTCATTAATATTTTAGGAGCAACTCCGGCTTTATAAAGCTCTATTGCCTTGTCAAGCCTGCTTTTCAGTGCAGGGGACGGTTCTCCGTTAGCCTGAACACTGCAGCCGAGCACAAAGATGCACTCATATTCACCGCCCACAAGCTCATCACCATCAACAATATCGCTCCACGTTGAGCTTATCACTATCAAGTTCATTGCTATAGCCGCAAATGCCACAAGCACAACAAACGTTGCGGCAAGCTTTATGAGTGTCCCTATAAATTTTATAAGTCGACGCATTTTATTCCTCCGTATTTATTTTCACCACAACAAAATCTGCACCGCTTACTTCAAATTCTTCACATTCCTGCGTAATACCGTCGCTGTTTGTAACACTGACTTCCGAATCTATCGCGCCAAAGCTCAATGCATTATCCTTATTCATATTCAGCACCACAAACAAATGCTCACCGTCAGCATTAACAAAGTCAGAAACAATACAGTCTTTAATAAAGTATCCCTCAATAGCCTTTGCAAATACATTGTTATATGCAGTCTGTCCATATGCGGTTGTAAAAAAACCGCTGAAGTATACCGCGCCAACGTATTCATATCCGTCAAGTGTGTCAGTCAGATTATTGACTGTTGAAATAACGTTACTTACGTCGGTCAACTCATAGTTCAACTCATCGCTATGATCATTGCCCGCATAGCAAAAATACTGCACACCGCATGCACCAAAGCTTATTCCCAGAATTGATCTCAATAATGCAGTTTCTTCAAGAGAATGCCCTATCAATGTGTTTGAAATGTCAACACCCGCCACAAAATCCTTATCGCTCAAATTCATAGCATCCTTAATTTTTGCTAAGATAGATATAGTATCCATGACCTTGTTTGAATTGAGCTTTATGCATATAGGATCAACCGATGAGAACAAATTCGGATTACCCTGCAATAACGTAACCGTGTCCTCCTGACCCATAATATTTACGTAGGGCTTCCAGCCGTATTGAGCGCACGAATCAGCATATTTTTGGCAATCGAGCGAATACCACACAAACGAATCGTAACCGTAGGGCTCATCAACTATAAGGTGACCCAATACTATCGGACAATCCTGATACAATTCTCTCATAACGTAGCTT
>SVGF01000131.1 GCA_015056475.1 Clostridiales bacterium | reverse complement strand
GGAGTATTTCATAAAGCTGAGCACTTTCGCTCTTACCTACAGTTTCCTTTACCATGAGGACTTTGAATTTTTTGGGTGTATCACCGAATGATATCTCAATAACGTCGCCGACCTTAACCTCGGTTGAAGCTTTGGCAACCTTTGAGTTTATCATAACTCTGCCGTTGTCGCAAGCCTCGTTTGCAACTGTACGGCGCTTTATGATTCGTGATACCTTAAGATACTTATCAAGTCGCATAATCCACTCCGAATTAAAAATAAAGCTACTACAAAAGTAGCAGCTTGTTAACGTTGTATTATTCCTCGTCGTCGCAATCGCAACCGCCGTTCAAAGTATCTCTCAATGTCTTACCAACCTTGAATGATACTACCTTGCAGGGCGGGAATACGATATTGTCCTTGGACTGAAGGCTTACACCCTTTCTTGCTGCGCGCTCTTTAACCTTAAAATTACCGAAACCAACGATCTGTACGTTGTCACCTGACTCAAGTGCGTCTGACATGCACTCAAAAACTGCCTCAACTATTTCCTTTGACAATTTCTTGGAAATATTTGTTTTTTCTGCTACCTCTGCTATCAAAATGTTTTTATTCATAGCTAATCTCCTTTTATCGATTGTAATTTTATTAGTTATTCCCTGCCAAAAGGCAAAGGATCATTAAATGCTTTTAGATTCTTTGTACGTAATATCGCTTATTACTTTATCGGTATATTTTATAAGCTCAATATCGGGCTCGTAGCCGAGCTGCTTTGCGGCGTGTGCTATTGCAAACAAAAGCTCACCGAGATCCTTTTCATCTATTTCAGCCTCTACAAGTCCTCTCATAATGCCTCTTGTAAACGCAGAATACTCCGGTTCAAGTGAAGCCTTTTCGGCCTTTGAAACGACCTTAGCGGCTCTTGTAAGCGGCGAAAGCTCTTTGGGAATTGAGTTGAGCGAAGACGAAAGCGTTTTTGACGTTTTCTCTTGCTTTTTTACGTCATCCCATGAAGCAAGTGCTTGATCTGCATCCTGAGCAACAACGTCACCAAACACGTGAGGATGGCGTCTGACGAGCTTGTCCACAACACCCTGTACTACGTCGCTGAAGGTAAAATCACCGTGTTCAGAGGCGATCTGAGCGTGAAAAACCACTTGAAGCAGTACGTCACCGAGCTCCTCGATGAGATTGTCGGTATCCTTACTGTTTATAGCCTGAACTACCTCGTAAGCTTCCTCTATGAGGTTAACTCTTATAGAGTCGTGAGATTGCTCTCTGTCCCAAGAACAGCCTCTTTCGTCATATTTTATGGCGCCGATGTCGGACTCGGGAGGGTTTCCTCTCAGTATCCTCATAATTTCGCAAAGTGCTGTAATATCATATAACTTTTTTCCGAAATTGTCAAGGGGTAAAATAACAAAATTTACGGAAAAGTCATATATTTTTTGTCTATCGAGGTCAAAAAGCTCAATAGATTCGTTTTTTGTGTCGGGGTGTGAGTAAAAATACAAAATCTCGTGATCGTCGGGATAATGCTCAAGCAACATAAGCTTGATCTCCCCTGCAAGGAATTTATTATCTACCTCCGTGATGAAAAGCGGTAAACGAGTGTTTATCATGCTGTGCTGAAGCATATGCGCAGGTATAACGGAATAACCGTTACCGAATACTGTTCCCGACGCGTTGGATATATGCTCTGCAACTCCGGGGCAATTTATTATTTTAAGCTCAACGTCATTTGTACTGCTGAGCTTTTCGGTCAACTGATCGCCAAATGCTGCAGAGCCCGAAACACAGAGTATTACGTCCTTTTGAGACGCTGTATCAAGCACGTATTCAAGCATAGCATCATACATGGAATCAAAGGATTCGGCATCATCGTAGAAGCTGTCGAGCGATGAAAATTGAATACCTCTTGCCGAAAGCTCGTCAATAACAGCATGCTGTGAGGTGCGGCAGATTATAGCCGTATTATCCGTATTGCATTCAAACAAAGCGCGGTAACCTTCAACGGACATACCGCTTATATCCTTGTAGCCGAGAGCTACTACAGTAATTTTTTTCATTTGTATCTCCAATCAGTCAAAAAAACGTGAGAATTTCTTTAGTATGAGTTCGCCCTTTGGTATATATTCAAGGTCTGTCTTTTTTATCATCTTGGTGATGAATACCATTGCAAAGTAAACAAGAACACCTGCAATAACAGCCAATCCCATCGAAATTATAAGGCTTTGCGTAACCTTATACAAGAGTGTGTATACCACAAAAGCTATAACACCCATCAAAATTGCAGACACAAGAGGTTTAACAAAAGTCGATATAGGCGCAAGCTTTACTTTTGTATAATATTTTACGCAAGCAATATCTGCAATGGCAGCAAATGCATAGATACTTACGGAACTTGTTGCAGCACCGAAAATATTGAGAGCGGGCTGCTGAACCAAGAAATACGTCAAAGGTATCTTAATAAGTATTGCACCGATAGCAAGGTTTATAACGGGTATATTCTGCTTACCCAAGCCCTGAAGCACAGCAGTTGCTGACTGTATCAAGGGTAATACCAATACCGTCATTGAAAGGATCCTCAAGCAGTTTACTGCAAAATGTATCTCCCACGCATCAAGCCTTGAATAAAGAACTCTGATAATAGGCTCAGCAAGCACGCAAATACCTATAGCACACGGGAATGCTATGAGCGCAGTAAGCCTGAGTGATGTTGACGTTGTTTCGTGAACGCTTTTTTCATTCTTGAGAGCGTTGAATTTTGATATAGCCGGCACTATGCTTATTGCAAGCGACATTGAGAATATCAACGGAAGTGCCGTGATCGGTGAACAGTTACCTGACATTATTCCGTACAAGCTTGTTGCCAATGACGTAATGAATTCCTCGTAAAGCTCGGGGTATTGAGCAGAAACCTGCGTCATTGAGAGTGCGGTGTCGATAGTTACACCACTTTCGGCAGCAAATTCAGCAAAGCTTTCGATCGAGAACGGCAAACCGCTTACAAACGGTATAACAGTCTTTAATCCGTTGATAACTATGAGCTGATCGATAAGGCTTACCAAGGGCATTATTGCAGAGCCTATAGCAACGGGCACGGCAATAACGAGTACGTCCTTAATAATTGCCTTTGACGTTACGTCGGACGTGGGAGTGGACATAGCTGAGATATCGGCACTCAATTGAGGCTGAGCTTTTCTGTATCTCAATACGATGAAAAACAAAGCAATCAATTCGCTGAGTGTAACACCTGCAACAGCACCTGCGGCACCCCACTTAACGCCGTATTGCACAAAGAACGCAGCAAAGCCAAGACCTGCCACGAGCTTTATAAACTGCTCTATGATCTGCGAAATGGCTGTGGGTACCATGTTCTGCATACCCTGGAAATAACCCCTGTAGGACGCTAAAACACTTACAAAGAGTATTGCCGGAGCAATGGCAAGTAGCGCAAATTTGGAATCGGGATTGCCCTGCTGTTTGGACACGAAATCACTTAAAAGAAGCATTATTACCGTAGCAATAAGTCCGAGAGTGAACATAAGCTTTCTTGAAAGCTTGAACGTGCGCTCAGCAAGCTTATAGTCACCACGGTTTACCGCTTGCGCAACAAGTCTTGAAATTGCAACAGGAAAGCCTGCGGAAGAAATTACAAGCAGAAAAGAATAAAGCGGATACGCCAGCTGATAAAGGCCCATACCCTCGGATCCAATTATTGAGCTCAACGGGATCCTGAATATTGCGCCGAGTATCTTTACGATTATGCCTGCTGCGGAAAGTATTGCCGCACCGTTAATAAAATTATTTACCTTATCTTTCATTTTTTGTTCCTTTGCTTTTATTGATGCCTTGCAACCTCTCGGATGCATAGCCTATATATTATATCATAAATATAATTATAAATCAACCGAAAAATTTATGACATTTTTCTGAAAATGCGTGCAAAATTCCGCATTTTGTGATAAAATATATCTATAATACAAAAGGAGATATTTTATGTTTTACGGATTTGACGTCGATTCCATCGGTAAATACGACAAGCACGACAAATTATACTTTTACGTTACTGTGCGTACGTTCAAAAACAAGCTTGTTTGGGGCAGAGTTACTGATTCAAACATGGTCCTTTCGGCATACGGAAAGGTTGCCGCAAAGCATAT
>SVGF01000130.1 GCA_015056475.1 Clostridiales bacterium | reverse complement strand
CTTGTAGTCACCGTGACCGCCACCCTTTGTTGTCTGGAAATAGTCGGACTGAGAGGGCTGAATGCCACCAAGACCGGGACCGCCTCTCTGAACGTTTACTACCACTGCGGGGAGGTCGCTACCTGCCATATATGAAAGGCCTTCGCTCTTGAGTGAAATGCCGGGGCTGGATGAGGACGTGATTACACGGTAGCCTGCACCAGCAACGCCGTAAACCATATTGATAGCCGCAATTTCGCTTTCAGCCTGCAAGAACGTACCACCAATCTTGGGCATACGCTTTGCCATATATGCGGCAATTTCTGTCTGGGGAGTTATGGGGTATCCAAAGTAATGTCTGCAGCCTGCAAGTATAGCAGCCTCGGCAATGGCTTCGTTACCCTTCATAAGTACTTTATCTGCCATATTTTTTACCTTTCCTTTCTTATTTTTCTACGGTTATGATGCAATCAGGGCACATTGTTGCGCAGAATGCACAGCCGATGCACTTGGACTGATCTGTTATTTCAGCGGGTGAATGTCCCTTTTTGTTGATCTTATCCTTTGCAAGAACGAGAATCTTTTTGGGGCAAGCGTCAACACAAAGTCCACAGCCCTTACAAAGATCCGTCTTAAACGTCAATTTTGCCATAGTAAAAATCCTTTCCTTTATTATAATTTTATATCGTAATATTTTTCCTGCAACGTAAGAGGGAAAATATTATCCATTCTGTTTTTTAGCTCGTTTGCTACGCTTTCAACTGCGGTGGTCATTATAACGGGTGCATTGCAAAGTTCGCTTAATTTTGCAGCTTCGCCAACTGTCTGAAGCACATCGTGTGCGGTGGTCTGCTCACCGATATTTGAGTTGTTCACTATTGCGGTGAATTTAATGCCGCTTGCCACCTCTATCTCACGCATAACCTCAAGTGCTTCTTGAGCGTTTCTTGTTAAGGGCGATAGAAATTGGCAACGAAGACCATTTCGTAATTATTCTCCTCCAGAATGGAGGGAGTATATCTTCCGAGGGCAAGAGCGCCTCTGTCGTCACCGCCAATGTCAAGCACTGCGTATCTGTCGTACCTCTGCACAAGGGAATACATCTCCTGAGGGAGTGCGGGAAGATCCACGTTTGAATTGGCAAAAGCCGATGAAATGAGAGGAATACCCGCCTTGCTTAAAAGCTCCTCACTATCCTTTGTTCTGAAATAGGGGTTTACAATATCAAGATCCGCAATAGTAACTTGCTTGCCCTGCTGTTTAAGCCACAGAGCGTAATTAACGGCGATATTTGTTTTACCGCTACCGTAATGCCCCGCAAAAAGTGTTATTCTTTTGGGTTGCATAATTATCCTCTTTATTAAAGTTTATTTCTTATAATTTTTCCGCTTGTAGTCTTGGGGAGCTCATCCCTGAATTCAACGATTCTGGGATACTTATAAGGAGCAGTATGCTGTTTTACGTAATTCTGTATCTCCTTTTTGAGCTCATCGGTTGCATTTGTACCCTTTGTGAGCACTATGCAAGCCTTTACTACCTGGCCTCTTACCTCGTCCGGTGCTGCGCAAACGCCGCACTCAAGAACGTAAGGAAGCTCCATAATAACGTTTTCGATCTCAAACGGTCCGATCCTGTAGCCGGAGGACTTAATAACGTCATCCACTCTGCCAACGTACCAGAAGAATCCGTCCTCATCCTTATAGGCAGTATCGCCCGTGTGATACAAGCCGTCGTGCCAAACCTCTTTGGTCTTTTCTTCGTCGAGATAATATCCAACGAACAAGCCGCAGGTCTGACCTCTCTCGGTCCTTACAACGATCTCACCAGTTTCACCAACGTCACAGCTATTGCCGTCAGGATCGACGATATCAATATCGTAGATCGGTACGGGCTTACCCATTGAACCAATCTTGTGCGGTGCGCCAACAAGATTACCGATCATGAGCGTGCTTTCGGACTGACCAAAGCCTTCCATTACCTTAAGGCCCGTAAGCTTTTCAAGCTGCTTGAAAACCTCGGGGTTCAATGCCTCACCCGCGATAGTTGCGTGCTTTACGGATGAAAGGTCGTACTTTGTGAGATCCTCTTTAATTAACATTCTATACATCGTAGGCGGTGCGCAGAACGTTGTGATGCCATACTGTGCAAACAACGGGAGAATATCTGCCGCGTTGAATTTATCAAAATCGTAAACGAAGGTTGCGCCCTCACTAAACCATTGACCGTAGAGCTTGCCCCACATAGCCTTTGCCCAGCCCGTATCGGAAATTGTGAGGTGGAGACCCTCGGGGTCAACGCAATGCCAATACTTTGCCGTTACAAAGTGGCCGAAGGGATATTTGTGGTTGTGAGTTGCGATCTTGGGATAGCCCGTTGTGCCCGACGTGAAGAACATGAGCATAAGATCATCGCCCTTGGGGGAATCGCTTGTTCTGTCAAACTTTTCGCTGTAAAGCTCGTACTCATCGTCAAAGCTGTGCCAGCCCTCGCGCTTGCCGTTTACAATGATCTTTGCGGTAACCTGCGGACATTTTTCCATCGCAAGCTCTGCCTGATGAGCTGTGTCGCCGTCAGCAGTACAAAGTATTGCAGAAACACCTGCTGAATCAAATCTATAGCTGAAGTCGTGCTCCTGAAGGAGGTTTGTTGCGGGAATCGCGATAGCACCAAGCTTGTTAAGTCCGAGCATTGCAAACCAGAACTGGTAATGACGCTTTAACACGAGCATTACTCTGTCGCCCTTTTTAATGCCAAGTGCCTTAAAATAGTTTGCGCACTGAGCAGACTTTTTCTTCATATCGTCGAAAGTAAATCTTCTTTCGTTCTTATGATTATCAAGATGCACCATTGCAAGCTTTGTGGGCTTTGTTCTTGCAAGCTCGTCAACAACGTCGAATGCAAAATTGAATTCGTCGGTATTGAGGAAATCAACCTTGATGGGTGTACCGTTTTCGTTCTTTTGGGTCTTTATCCACTTTCTGTAAACGCGGGACTTCTTTTCCTCGCCCTTATCCATGGGAGCAATGCCTTGAAGCAATTTTTCGGGAGCAAGCTCCGGTATGGGCTCACCTGAGGGATTAAGGACTATGGCATAGAACAAGCAATCCGTGCCTTCAACAGCTATCATGCCGTGGGGTGTGGAGCTATCATAATAAATACTGTCGCCCTCGTGGAGTATCTCCTTATGGCTACCAACCTGAACCATGAGCGCACCCTTTATAACGATGTCGCACTCCTGACCGTCGTGAGTTGTGAGCTCAATGTCACGTCTTTGAGCTTCTTCGCTGTAAGCCGCATTAACGAAAAGGGGCTCTGCGATCCTGTTCTTGAATGATGCGGCAAGGTTAAAGTATTCCATGCCGTGAGCCTGAGCTATGGGCTGACCCTCGTTACGTCTTGTAACGGTATAGGATGCAAGCGTAGGGCTGGCACCCTCAATGATATCCGTTACGTTTACGTTGAACGCAAGTGCGCAACGATATATGAACGCAAACGGGAGATCGGATTCACCCTTTTCGCAGGCAACGTATTCGGCAACCGTAACGTCAGTTTTTTGCGCCATTTCCTCTACGGAAAGATTCTCTATCTCTCTGAGCTCGCGGATACGGCTCGCCATTTCTTGGATCTTGTAATCAAGTCCACTTATCTGTTTCATAAAAACCTCGCTATTTGATGTGATGAGTGACGCATTCCTTTGCAACAAACAAAACAAGCCCGTCCCAAAGATATGCTTTCTTTGAGACGAGCCATAATTAACTTATGCACCCGCGGTACCACTCAAATTGCACGAAAACGTGCCACCTTCAGGCTCTGACAAGCCCTATGCTTTTACGCAGCATCACGGAAAGGTTCTACTCGCGCATGGCGCTTTCTTCCTTTCAGCTCGGAAGCTACCGACAAAATGAACCCTGCCCAATGGCTCGCACCGACCGCCATTTCTCTGGTGGGAGAGGTCACCGTCCTCTTCGTCAACACTTTTAATAAAAGAATTATAACATAAGTTTATTATAATGTCAATAGGAAATTTTTAGAATTTCCATAAAAATTGATATATTTTTATCACAAAACAGCTAAAACTCAAAAGGGTACGGAGGTTTATCCATACCCTTAAAATTTAGGGTTTGATCTTTCCCGTTATATCTATGTTCAGCTGAGTGTCTAAAATATCTT
>SVGF01000129.1 GCA_015056475.1 Clostridiales bacterium | reverse complement strand
CTTGCAGTGAAAGCGCAAGATTCCCCAATGCAGGTGCTTACAACAATTTTGACGACTTCATCAACCACGAAGGTCTTGAAGCGATCGTTGTTGCAAACTATTTCCACGAGCACGCTCCCTACGCGGTTAAGGCACTTAACAAGAACATCCACGTTTTGAGCGAATGCACACCCGCAGGTACAATGGGTGATGCTGTTGCACTTGTTCGTGCCGCTGAAAAGAGTGAAGCTATCTACATGCTTGCTGAAAACTACCCCTACATGAAGTTTAACCAGGAAATGCGTCGTGTTTACCAGAGTGGTGTACTCGGTAAGGTACTTTATGCAGAAGGTGAATACAACCATCCTATCTGGGGTGACGGCTACACATCCGAGCTTTGCCCCAACTCAAAGCATTGGAGATACCATATGCCCAGAGTTTACTATATCACACACGCACTTGCACCGCTCTGCTATATCACAGGTGTAATGCCCAAGAGAGTTTCTGCATTCCCCATATCTTATCCTCACACAAAGGAAAACTTTATGGGCGACCTCTACTGGAGACTCCCCGACAGAAGCGCAATGGTAAGCTGCTTTAACGAGGACGGCTCTGTATTCAGAGTATTCGGCTGGTCACAGTTTGGCGCACACGATAACACATACAGAATCTGCGGCTCCATCGGTCAGATTGAAAACGTAAGAGGCGATACAGAGCGTATTACGCTCCGCTTTAACGACAGCTTTATTCCCGAAGGCATGAAGGAAAACAACTCCTACTACCCCGAATGGAACCTTGAGGATAAGGATCTTGCTGAAAAGGCAGGTCACGGCGGCGGCGACTTCTTTACAGTTAAAAACTTTACAGACTGCATCAGAACAAATACACAGCCTCAGTTTGACGTTTACTTCGGCACAACACTTTCCGCAGTTGCTATTCTTGCTCACAAGAGTGCGCTTGAGTACGGTGTTCCCTATGATGTTCCGAATTTCCGCAAGGAAGAAGACCGCGTGAAGTACGAAAACGACTTCGACACACCCTTGTACGGTTCCGACGGTACACCCCCGACCATCCCCTCCACAGAGCTTAGCGAATACATTCCTACTGCAGAATCTATGGCAGAGTATGACGAGGCGTACGCAAAGTTTATTGCTAAGAGAAACGCAAAGTAATTATCCGTTTTTAAGGCTATCTTAATTAAGGTAGCCTTTTTTATATATTATACCCGATTGACTTTTTATACACAATATGCTATAATCATTTTATAATATAGAACAGGAGATAATTATGGCTATTTACTATTTATCAAACAACGGAAACGATGAAAACAACGGACTTTCTCCGGAATCTCCCATTTCAACGATAAATAAACTGAACGAAATTATGTGCAGTGGAGATACTGCAAGATTCAAGCGCGGTGACACGTTTTACGGCAGGATATTACCACCAGAAAACAATACTGCTTTATCGCCTGCAACTTACGAAAGCTACGGGCAAGGCGCAAAACCCATTATAAGCCAATACAAAAAAGCCAACAAAGGCGCATGGGACGATCTGACAAATAACGTTTGGAGATTGGATCTTAAGGACGTTACAAAATTTACCGGCAACGTGCTGAATCTTGATACAAACGTCGGTTTTATAAAAGCTTCCGGTGTTATACACGCAGTAAACGCTTTTTCGGTTGAGAACTTGCAAAACGATTGGGATTTTTATTCCGACGATCAGTATTTGTACTTAAAGCTTTCGGTTTGCCCTGATGAAGCGTCCAACGAAATACTTATTGCGTGCAACATTCATCACGTATGCTTTCAGGATAACATCAAGGTCGATTCAATTACGTTTTGCGGAGGTGGCGCACACGGCATAGCCGGAGTTGCTCACGGAGCGCATATATCCAACTGCGAATTCCACGAGATCGGTGGCTCCATCCTTCCCGGCTACCCCACAAAAAACACTCGATACGGAAACGGCGTGGAATGCTGGACGGATTCAAGCGACGTTTTGGTGGAGAACTGCAAATTTTCAAACATTTACGACGTTGCACTGACCATGCAGGGACGCCCGGCCGAAACCGGATGGACAAATATCACGTTTAAGAATAACGTAATATGGAATTGTCAGCAGGCTTTTGAGATATGGTCGGGCGGGGAGAAACCCGATACAGGATTTAAGAACTGTGTTTTTGAAAATAACGTATGCTTACACAGCGGATATTCATGGAGCTATGACGTAAGACCCAACAAGGAAGTATCTTCCCATCTTTTAGTATACGGACTTGAGTGCCCGTTATGTGACGTAAAGGTAAAAAATAACACATTCTATAACGCAAGGAGTTTCCAGATCTACAAATCGGGAGGAATGACAAAGCTGCCACATGATTACGTCATAGAAGATAATACATTTATCACTACGCCCGAAAAGCAATTTGCTAACGCAGGAATGGATGACGATGAATATAAGCAAAGGATCTTGTCAAAGAATTCCGTTATTACTACGTACGACCCTTTTACGCTGAAATTTGAATAAAATAAAAATACGCTCTTGGCGTGATACTCTTAACAGAGTATCACGCCAGTTTTATTCGCCTGCGGCGAGTTCTATTGCTTCGCAGTGATATTCGGCTTGCGCCGAGTGGTATTCGCTACGCGAGTTTATGGGCGAATAAAATATCACTGAAGCCGCGAGGCTTCAATATCACTATTGCGGCAGCAATAATATCACTCCGACGAAGTCGGAATATAACTTGACAAAATTTTTTACCTTTTTATCAAAATATGTATTGATAAATATTCCAAATAGTGGTATAATTATGCTGTTATTTTGTTTTTAAGGAGAATGGTATGGAATCATTTGGTATTCTTATTACGATCTTCGTTTATCTTTTGACGGTACTATTAATAGGCCTTTATTACTCAAAGAAAAACGAATCCACTTCCGACTTTTATCTTGGTGGCAGAAAGCTCGGACCGTTTGTAACGGCTATGAGCGCAGAAGCATCAGACATGTCAAGCTATTTGCTTATGGGGCTTCCCGGCCTTGCATATTTATCAGGTATTGCAGACGTTGGTTGGACTGTTATAGGTCTTGCGGCAGGTACTTATCTTAACTGGCTGTTTACGGCAAAAAGACTTCGTCGTTACACACAGGTTACAAATTCAGTTACGTTGCCTCAGTTTTTCTCTGACAGATTCCACGACAAAAAGGCAATTCTTACCGCTATATCAGCTCTTATTATCGTAATATTCTTTATTCCTTATACAGCATCGGGTTTTGCCGCTTGTGGTAAGCTCTTCTCTACCTTGTTTGGTATGGATTACGTTACAGCAATGGTCATTTCAGCTATCATCATCGTTGGTTACACAGCTGCCGGTGGATTCCTAGCTGCTTCAATTACCGACTTTATTCAAAGCATCGTTATGACCATCGCAATCGTATTTATCCTTGTGTTTGCAACTATCCAGGCAGGCGGTATCGGCGCAGTTATAGAAAACGCACAGTCATTGCCCGGTTATTTCTCACTCACAAGCGAATACTTACCTGCAACGGGCGAGGCGGGATCTTACGGATTCCTCAGGATCTGCTCCACACTCGCTTGGGGCTTGGGTTACTTTGGTATGCCTCATATTCTCTTGAGATTTATGGCTATTAAGGATGAATCAAAGCTTAAGCTCTCAAGACGTGTTGCTTCAGTTTGGGTAGTCATTGCCATGGCTATTGCCGTAATGATCGGTGTGGCAGGTAAGGCAATGAGCGATGCGGGAATAATCGGTGCACTTGAAGGCTCAAATACAGAAACCATCATCATAACGATATCTGATTATCTTTCTAAGTTTGGTTTTTTACCTGCAATTATGGCAGGTCTTGTTATGGCAGGTATTCTTGCTAGTACAATGTCTACCGCTGACTCTCAGCTTTTGGCAGCATCCTCCAGTGTTTCGGAAAACCTTTTCCGCGAGACATTCAAGCTTAAGATCTCAGACAAATCCGCAATGCTCGTTGCAAGAATTACAGTTGTTGTGATCTCAGTAATTGCCGTATTCCTTGCAAGAAACCCCGATAGCTCGATCTTTGGCATTGTATCGTTTGCTTGGGCAGGATTTGGTGCAGGCTTTGGTCCGATCATGATCTGTGCGCTTTTCTGGAAAAGAACAAACCTTCCCGGTGCTATTGCCGGTATGATTGCCGGTGGCGCAATGGTATTCATATGGA
>SVGF01000009.1 GCA_015056475.1 Clostridiales bacterium | reverse complement strand
TCTTAACGTAGTCTGCGTGTCCGGGGCAGTCAACGTGAGCATAGTGTCTTGTTTCTGTTTCGTACTCAACGTGTGCTGTGTTGATTGTGATACCACGTTCTCTCTCTTCGGGAGCCTTATCGATATCCTCGTACTTCATTTCCTTAGCCATACCAGCCTTGGAAAGTGTCATTGTGATTGCTGCTGTAAGCGTCGTCTTACCGTGGTCAACGTGGCCGATTGTGCCGATGTTTACGTGCGGCTTACTTCTCTCAAATTTTTCCTTTGCCATTTTGAAAATCCTCCTGATGAAAATTATCACTTTTAGCGTACGGCGACGCTACATGAGTGGAGCCTACAACCGGATTTGAACCGGTGACCTCAACCTTACCATGGTTGCGCTCTACCTCCTGAGCTATATAGGCAAAAAAGTCTGTGCATGCTGAACTGACATACGGTATTATTTTACACTATTTATGCGGTTTTGTCAAGGACTTTTTTAAATAAAATCGCTCATTTTTATTTTTTTATCTGAAATTATAATATAATTGTAAACAATTTAAAATAATTGAAAAATAGTACTTGACAACAGGAAATTAATTTAGTATAATGTATGTACGTAGAAATGCCCGTATTGTCGGGCGTACAAATCATGGAGGCAAAACCCTCCCACAAACAGAAAAGGAAGGACTACTATGAAAAAGTTTTTAGCTGTTTTACTTGTTTGTATTTCTCTTATATCCCTTATAGCAGGTTGCGGTGAAGTTGTTGAAGGCACTCCCGGTGCATCAGTGTTGCCTACGATCAAGCCTACTCCCACACCCTCTCCCACACCTTACAGAGATCCCATGCCGATCCCATCACCTTCTAAGATCTCAATTCAGGAGTCAGGCGAAGGCTGGCGTTACGCTTTGGAAAAGAATCAGTTGATCATTTACGGCTACGCAGGCGATCTCAAGTCTTTGACTATTCCCGAAACTATGAGCATTGGCGGTTCAGAGTTTCCGGTAAAAGTGCTTGACAGATTGGCTATTTGTGACGATACAAGAGTTTACGTTGGTGATACGAGATTCGTTTGCAAGATCGAAGAACTCGTTATTCCTGATACTATTGATGTCATCCCCGACGGTTTCTTTGAACGTTGCGACAACCTCAGATCCGTTTCATGGAAGGGTTTTAAGATTGTTAATGGTGTTGTATTCAGCAAGGATATGAAGACTCTTTATTATTGCTTGGATAAGGATATTACATCTTACAAGATCCCCTCATCAGTTGAGGTTATTGACGGTGGCGCATTCAGAAGCTGCACAAAGCTTACGTCTATCGAGATTCCTTCAACAGTTAAGGTAATTAACGACTATGCGTTCTATAATTGTGCATCTTTGAAGACTGTTGACATCAAGGAAGGCGTTGAGGTTATCGGTGACCAGGTATTCACACGTGGTGTTAATATCGAGTCCATCACAATTCCCGAATCCGTTCACGCTATCGGTTACTACACACTTACTTGCTCACCCAAGCTTAACATTTATCTTAAGAAGGGTTGCTACGTTGATCAGTTCTTTATTTCCATTGCTGATGACGGTAACATGTGGGGTGTAAGTGCTACTTACGCTGAATACGTTACATACGTAGATTAATTCAAGATCAGACTTTTAGGCGTCTGCGATGCATATTATGTGCATTGCAGACGTTTTTTATTTGCACTATATTGCTTTTATCCGCATACAATATATGACGGAGGTGATGTAATGCGATTCAGAAAACCAAACAAAAGAGCTTTAAGGATTCTTATTTTGTCGATTGCCGCAGCGGGGATAATTTCGGTAGGGGTAATATTGTTCATTGATTCTGCAATAAAGCCTGCTATGGATGCAATTGCTCAGGTAAGAGTGAGATACTATGCAGTTGACATAATGAATAACGCCATAAAGCAGGTCACGTCAACAGAGGACAATATACGTTCGATAGTTGAGGTGCTCACAAATGCCGACGGCTCAGTGAGGCTGGTGCAAACTGATTCTGTGGCTATGAACCGGCTATCGACACTTGTGAGTCAGACTGCTCAGGATATGCTTCAGCAGTTGACGGATATTGATATATCTATTCCGTTGGGCTCATTGGTGAGCAACGGTCTGTTTTCGGGCAGAGGACCGGACATCAAGATCAATATGGTTCCTGCGGGGGCAGTAAATACGAGCTTTTCCACAGAGTTTGAAAATGCGGGAATAAATCAGACAAGGCACAGAGTTTACCTTGAGGTAAGTGCGCAGGTAAGGATAGTAGCGCCGCTTTCGGGCTCTGCAATAGAGGTAAAAACTATCGTACCTATCACCGAGATGATAATAGTTGGCGACGTACCCGACACGTACATAAACGTTGACAGCGTTGACAGCGCGCTTGATCTTGTGCCGTAAAAATAATTATTGAAAAATAATTGAAAATGTGGTATCATATAAATATGACCGAGTTTACAAAAGGAGAATTAATATGGATTTTGGTTTGAACTTATTTTCGATAAGAACAGAGGTTGACACACACGAGAAATTCCTGGCAACTGCACACAAGCTTAAAAGTATGGGATATTCTGCTTTGCAGTGCTCGGGTTGTCCGTATGACGTTGAGCTTTATAAAAAAGCAACTTCTCAAACGGGCCTTCCCGTGGTGCTTACTCACGTTGGCTACGACAGAATAGTTAACGATACGGATGCATTGATGGCGGAGCACGAGGCTTTTGGCTGCCGAAATATAGGTCTTGGCTCAATGGATTGCTCAAAGCCCGATGATGAAATTAAAAAGCAGGTTGAAGCACTCAATAATGCCGCAAGAAGAATGAACGAAAGAGGCTTTAAATTCTTCTATCACAACCATAATTTTGAATTCAAAAATATGGCAGACGGCAGATATATAATGGATCATCTTATAGAAGATGCGGAAGCGTTGAACTTTACGCTTGACACGTATTGGGTGGCGTTTGCGGGAGCAGACCTTACTGAATATATCACAAAGATGGCAGGCAGAATAGAATGCGTACATCTTAAGGATGGCAGGCTCACAAAGGATAATAATTATGAAATAGCGCACCTCGGATCGGGAATGATAGACTTTACAGACATAGTACCTAAGGTGCTGAACGCAGGCGCAAAGCACTTGATCGTTGAGCAGGATAATGCAGTTGATTTTGAGGATACGCTTGGTGAGGTAAAGATAAGTATTGATTATTTGAAGAAGAATTTTGGGTAAAATAAACTAAAAATGCGGGACTTCACATAAGGAAGTCTCGCATTTTTTGCGCCATACCGCATAACTGCACCCGGAGGAAAAATGACGGATGAGGTGTTAATGATCATAATGCAATTCGTGAATCGATCCTACGAATTTTGAGTATTCATTCGATAAAACGCCATTGATCTCGTAGGGGACGACGTCTTCGGCGTCCCGTTTTGCAATCCTATTTTTACCACCGTACCCTAGGCTCCCCTGACAAGTGGAGCCCGGTGTGTCTGCATGTGTTTATATTCCAAGAATAATGCTTTTGATATGGTTGTATATTTCGGATTCATCGAGTCCGTTTTGAATCAGCGGAAGAATTGCCTCGCGGCTTTCTCTTTCGTGAGGAAGCTCTGAAGCAAGTGAGCTTGCTTTCTCGGCTTTCCCGCACTTCAGATACAAAAAACAGAGTGCAGCACGCATTGTTGCCTTTTGCTTTTCGTTGACAGATAGCGGTAAACCGCGTTCTATCAATTCAATGGATTCTTCCGGCTTGTCCTGCAATGCCAATACTCCTGCCAGCCCTAAGATCATTCCGGGCTTATTGGGATATATAAGCAATGCATCTCGATATACTTTTTCCGCAGAGGCGTAATCACCGTTACGCTGAAATTCAGAGGCTTTTTTGTGAATATTGAGGCGAGTTTCTTGAGCGCGTATTGTGTCCAAGCCTATAAGCAGATCTATGCTTGTTTCGAATATGTATGCCAAAGCTGGAAGAAGCGTTATGTCGGGATAGCATTCACCTCGTTCCCATTTTGAAACGCTTTGAGGGGTTAATCCCAAATATTCGGCAACATCCTCTTGTGTAAGATTTTTTTCAATACGGTATTTCTTTAGATTTTCTGACAAATATAACATTGTTATCTCCTTTTGTTTGTTCTTTGATTTACTTCGAAGTGTAATCATTATAACATAATGAAATGCGTTATCCGCATTTCTACCTTAAATGTTTCAATAATCGCACTTGAACAAACGAAGTTTGTACCATGCTTGCGATTATTATAACATAAGGAAACGCGCAAACCGCGTTTCTACCTCAAATGTTTCAATAATTGCATCAAAACAAACGAGGTTTGTACCTTATGTGCAATTATTATAACATAAGGAAACGCGCAAACCGCGTTTCTACCTCAAATGTTTCAATAATTGCATTATTACAAACGCAGTTTGTATACCTTGTTGCGATTATTATAACATAATGAAATGCGCTGTCCGCATTTCTACCTCAAATGTTTCAATAATCGCATTATTACAAACGCAGTTTGTATACCTTGTTGCGATTATTATAACATAGAAGCGATGTTTCATCAATGACGCGTTAGTTGTTTTTGATTCCACTTACTGCCAATGGAAGTTAGCTATTTTTACTGATTTGCCTATAAAAAATATGCACCTCCAAAGTAGATTGACTCTTGAAGGTGCATACAGGATATATCAATGTTTCTTTTTTTGCTGATACGGCAATTTACCCTGCAGGTCTATCACAGTGATTTCGGGACGACAGAATAGCCTTAGCGGAATGGAGCTCGTGCCAAGACCCGAGCTTATAATGAGGTCCATTTTGCCGATTCCAAAGTAACCCATATCGTACTTGGGAAAAAGCTTGAAAGAGCTTGGTGTAAACACACCGCCAACAAAGGGTATGCGCATCTGTCCGCCGTGAGTGTGGCCGCAAACCATCAAATCAATGCCTCTTTTTGACATTTCCTCAAGCTCGCAGGGTCTGTGGCAGAGCAGGATGTTGAATCTCTGTGCGTAGTACGGCACGGGCACGGCGTCAAACCTTTCTGCAAGTGTTTTTGTAACAACGTTTTCGCTTAAATAGTCCGTCATGCCAATAACGTTTATTGTGTCGGAATTGCAGACCAAGGGTTCAAATTCATCCTCAAGGACTCTGATTCCAAGGCTCTGCGCGTAACCGATGATCTCCATATCACGCTTTGCGGAGTATTCGTGATTTCCGAGCACAAGGAATGTTTTTGCAAGCTTGGGCAATTCCTCAAAAAGAGGGATGTAGTCACCACCGACCTTTGAATAGCTGTCAACAGTATCTCCGCCTATAAAGATCGCATCGGGATCAAGCTGATCGATCTTTTCTATAAGCTTCTGATTTTTATAACCGAAGCTTTTTTCGTGAAGATCCGTGATAAAAACTATCCTCGTGACGGTTGAGGTGTTGTTCAGCTTGTCGCTTGAAACGTAGTAATTGCGGATCTTTATCCATTTTGCACCTGCGATAAGGCTTATAATGCAGATAACAGCAAGTATAAGCAGTATAATTAAAATATATTTCATTTTGCGTCACCTCTGTTATTTTTTGCGCGGTCGATTATCCATTCAGCCGCCTCGCGAATGTTTCTTGCGGCGCATATTTCCATATCGTCCTCGTATTCCTTTGCGGCATCTAAATTGTCGCGAGGGATGATGAGCCTTCTGAAGCCTGTTTTGAATGCTTCGCTTATTCTCTTTTCTGCAAACGAAACACCTCTTATTTCACCTGCAAGTCCTACCTCGCCGAATACGCAAGTACCCTTTGGCATTACGATTCCTTTGCCTGCGGAATATACCGCAAGGATCGCCGCAAGGTCAACAGCTGGCTCGTTGATGGTCAAGCCGCCTGCAATGTTTACGAATATGTCCTTGGAAAGAATATCCATACCAACTCTGTTTTGAAGCACGGCACACAAGAGCGAGAGCTTGTTGTAGTCGATGCCGTCAACTACACATCTTGGGCGGCCCTCGTGGGGGAGAGTTGACACAAGTGCCTGCACCTCAACAAGCACGGGCATTGTGCCGTTTATTGAAGCAACGACTGCCGAGCCCGGCACGTCAAAGCTCTGCTTACTTACAAAAAGCTCCGACGGATTTGTGATCTCGGCAAGCCCGTTTTGTGCCATTTCAAAAATTGCTATTTCGTTTGTAGGACCGAATCTGTTTTTTACCGCGCGCAGTATTCTGAACGAATGGTCGTTATTGCCTTCAAAGTACAGCACGGTATCTACCATGTGCTCAAGAATTTTAGGCCCTGCAATTGCGCCGTCCTTTGTAACGTGACCTACAACCAGCACGGGGATGCCTTCGTTTTTGGCGAGGCTCATAAACGCGCCGGTTGCCTCCCTTACCTGTGAAATGCTGCCCGATACCGCTGAAAGCTCCTTTTTGTTCATTGTCTGGATGGAGTCCACTATCAAAAAGTCGGGACGCTCATCGAGCGCCTTGTTAACAACGGCGTCGGTATCTGTTTCGGAGTAAAGATAGATTGACGGATTATTTATTTTTAATCTGTTGGCACGGAGCTTTATCTGGCTCATGGACTCCTCACCCGAAACGTAGAGCACCTTTTTGCCGCCGTCTGCAAGATATTTGCTTATCTGAAGCATGAGGGTCGATTTACCTATTCCGGGGTCACCGCCGATAAGCACTAACGAGCCGTTTACAAGTCCACCGCCGAGCACTCTGTCAAATTCGCTCATTCCCGTTTTGAATCTGACGGAACTGTCCGTTGTCACGTCGGTGAGCTTAACTGCAGGGGTAGCGCTTGCGGATGCCTTTGCGGCTGTTTGCTGTGAGGACGGGGTAACGTCAAAGCTGTCCCAAGTCATGCACGAAGGGCATTTGCCGAGCCATTTTGACGTCATATATCCGCATTCACGGCAGGTATATGTTTTTGATTCTTTTTGCGCCATGTTGCGCTCCTTTCGTTACTGCTTTGCGGTTATGATCTCGTGCTGGGGGAGGGTTACGTTTTCGCAAACGATAAAATCATCCTCAGCCCAATCGAGTATATATTCTGCGTGAGTGCCGTTTCCTGAAAGTATACATTCAGAGAGCTTGTCTTCAACCGTCTTTTGTATCAATCTCTTGAGGGGTCTTGCGCCGTAAACGGGATCGTAGCCCTTTTCGGCGAGCATTTGTCTTGCTTTGTCGGTAGCTACAACGTTGATACCCTTTTGAGCAATGCGCTCAAACGTTGCCTTTAGCATGATATCAACTATCTGCCTCATATCATCCTCGGACAGCTTGCTGAAGGTGATTATATCGTCAAGCCTGTTGATAAATTCGGGACGGAATATTCTTTTAACCTCATCCATGATGGCGGACTTCATAGCCTCGTGGTCGGAAGCTTTTTGATTTGTGGAAGCAAAGCCGAGAGTATTCTGCTTTTTAACGAGTGAAGCACCTGCGTTACTTGTAAGAACGATGACAGTGTTTCTGAAATTTACCGTCCTGCCCTGAGAATCGGTGAGTCTGCCGTCGTCGAGAAGCTGGAGCATTATGTTGAAAACGTCGGGATGCGCCTTTTCAACCTCGTCAAACAAAAGCACTGAGTACGGCTTGCGACGTACTCTTTCAGTAAGCTGGCCGCCTTCCTCGTAGCCGACGTATCCCGGGGGAGAGCCTATGAGCTTTGAAACGGAGTGAAGCTCCATGTATTCGCTCATGTCTATTCTTATGAGAGCATCCTCGTCACCAAAAAGTGTGTCTGCCAATGCTTTACAAAGTTCAGTCTTACCAACGCCCGTGGGTCCTACAAACAAGAAAGTGCCGATGGGACGTCTGGGGTCCGAAATTCCCGCTCTTGAGCGTCTTATGGCGGTTGAAATAGCCCTTACAGCCTCGTGCTGACCCACAACTCTGTTGTGGAGCACGTCTTCAAGCTTTAATAATCTCTGCTTTTCGTCCTCGCTTATTTTTGCAACCGGAATACCCGTCATGAACGATACTACTCCCGCAATGCTTTCTGCCGTAACGTTGAGCTTCTTTGATTTCTGCAAGCTGAGCCATTCGTCCTGCTTTGCATCCATTTGAGCTTTTATGGCGCGCTCTTTATCGCGAAGTGATGCCGCGCTCTCAAAATCCTGAGCTTCAACAGCTTTTCTCTTGGCTGCGGTTACCTCTGCAAGCTCATTCTCAAGCTCCGTGAGTGATATAGGCTCAATATGAGCGTTGAGCCTTACTCTTGATGCTGCTTCGTCAATTACGTCAATTGCCTTGTCGGGCATATATCTGTCGGAAATATATCTTTGCGAGAGTGTGACTGCCGTGCGGATGGCTTCGTCGGAGATCACAACACCGTGATGCTCCTCGTAAGTCTTGCGCAAGCCCTTGAGTATCTCAATAGTCTGCTCGATATCGGGCTCGTTTATCATAACGGATTGGAAACGCCTTTCAAGTGCGGAATCCTTTTCTATACTGCGCTTGTATTCCCTTGTGGTTGTAGCGCCGATGACCTGCATTGAGCCGCTTGCGAGTGCAGGCTTTAATATGTTTGCCGCATCCATTGAGCCTTCAACACCACCTGCACCCACTATTGTGTGTATCTCATCTATAAAGAGTATTGCGCCGGAGCTTTTTCTTACTTCGTCTACGAGCTTGTAAAGTCTGTCCTCAAATTCGCCCCTGTATTTTGCGCCAGCAACAAGTGCGCCCATTTCAAGAGAGAGTATGTCCTTGTTTTTCATTGCGTCGGGGACGTTGCCCTGGGCTATTCTTTGCGCAAGACCTTGTGCTATTACAGTTTTACCTACGCCTGGCTCGCCTATCAGCACGGGATTGTTCTTGTTTCGTCTGCAAAGTATCTGCAGTACACGCTCAATTTCGGTGTCCCTGCCTATAACGGGGTCAAATTCGCCCGCCCTTGCCATTGCACAGAGATTTTTTGTGTATTTCTGAAGAATTGAGGCGGGCTTTTCCTGCTTGGGAGCAGCCTCCTGCGGGATAACGTTTGGTGTTACCTTTGAGAAAAGGTCAATAAACGTTTTTCTTACCAGCTCAACGTCAACGCCCAAAGCAGTTATGCATTGGCAAGCCTTGCATTCCTTGTCGGATAATATCTCTGTTGCAATATCCTCCGTGCGCACGATATGTGTGTCGTTTTGCTTGGCTTTGTTCAAGCATCTTTGGAGTGCGGCCTTTGCCTTTGCGGAATAGGATATTATGGTGGTGAATAAGGGTTCCTTTTCCTTGTGTATATCGTCAACGTATTTTTTAGCATCGGAGTATTTTATTCCAAGCTCATTGAATATAAATGCGACCTCTGATTCTGCATCCAAAAGCCCCAAAAGGATATGCTCGGTGCCTACGAAGTTTTGCTTTTGTGCTTTAGCCTCGTCGGTTGCGATATCCATTATTCTTTTGGCGTTGTCGCTCATTAAATTAAATATTTCCATATTATTTACCGTAATTTGTCACTCGGGTTCGAGTGCCTTTCTTATTATAACAAGCCCTTCAAAATTGGGGCGATCTCCTCGCGCATGATCCTTGCGCGCATTACGTCTTCGGTAATGCCGTCCGGAGCATCGCTGCTTTTGATCTTTTCTTTTACGTAGTGCTTTGTGCCCTTAAACAGGAGCGGATCTATTGTGTCGATATCGATATCGAATTCTCCGAGAGTGATTCCAAGCCTTATGCTTGAAAGCTCTGTAAGGAATTCTCTTTCGGAGAGCCTTCTGGCGCACGACAATGCGCCGAGTGCGCGCCATGCGGAGTCCTGAACGAATATCTTATTTGCGCCTATCAGCTCGCTTCGCTTTTGTTCTTCCTTCGCGATCACGTTTTTTGCGGCTTCGATGACTGTTTCGACGGTTTCGTCTTCATCAACGCCTAGAGTAAGGTTATTCACAATGTAGTATAAGCAACCGAACGTGCGTTTTTTATCAACAAAATAGCTTTTCAATCCAACGCCGCGAGCTTTGAGTGCTTCATTCAGCACCATAAATTCAGGCGTGAGTGACAGCGCGGGCAAGTGCAGAAGCATGCAAACCTTTAATCCCGTGCCGCAACAAAGCGGATTAGCGGTCAAAAAGCCTTTTTCATCGGATGTGGCAAAGGGTATTCTTGATGAAAGTGCGTTTGTGCATTTTACTGCTTGCTTGTATGCGTAGCTTATATCATTTCCCTCTGCTGTGGAATTTACGATGATGTGCTCACCCTTGTTTGTGGTGATGGTTGACGTGCCGTCGGGGGAGCAAAGCGTTATGCTCTCAACCCCCGAGGGTGCCGTAAACGTATTGTTGGCAAAATCCATAAGATAAAGCTCGTCAAGAGTATCAAATCCACAGTAATTCTCAACGGTATATTTATCCTCTCCCCAAAGTGAATTTACGCAGAGCTTTGTGTTATGATTGAGATCGTCCGCATCGTCGGGGGAGATGTGGCTTACAAACGGTATTTCGCTTACGTTTCGAAAGAATCTTACGCTTGATGATACTGCAAAGCGTTTATTTTCATTGATCATCCTGCTCATCCTCCTTGATGTCCTTTGCGGACGTCAATTCGTTTATCTCATCTCTGATTATTGCCGCTTGTTCATAATCCTCTGCGTCAATGCATTGCTTCAGCTTGAGCTTAAGCTTCAAAAGCTTGTTTGTGTCATCATTTGCAGGGGCTGCAGCTTCGGGCTCGGGTGTGGGCTTGGGATGCTTTGCTATCTGGCTCAAAAGCGGCTCAAGCTGTTCGCTAAAGCAGGAATAGCATTTATCACAGCCCAAAAGTCCTGTTTTGATAAAATCCTTATACGTTGTTGAGCATTGCGGGCAGGTGATGTCGGGCAGGGATTCCTGCACCTGGGCAATGCGCTTTGCGTTTTCCTTTTTTATGTCGTTTACAAGGCGAAGAATGGCTTCTCCCGAGGGATTTTCTCTGAGCTTTCTTTCTTCGGCACAGACCTCGCAGATGTACTGCATGGATTTTACTCCGTTAAGGTCGATATTTATACAAACGGTAGCGTTGCGCTTACCGCAGAGTTGACAGATCATAATTTATATCCTTTCATTATTCAATTAAAACGCGCATCATATTTTTGAGCACGTAAGCTCTGCGTCTTGCACAGATCTCAATATTGTCACCGAGGGCTTCATCCTTAAGCGAGCAAGCCATAAGCTGAGCCTCACGCTTTGAAACTATTCCTCTCTCAAAAAGTCCGTTCAATGTCTGGAAAGCCAAAGCTTCGCTTATTGTAGGGCCTATCTGTTCCATAATATGCAGAATATATTCGTTTCTTGCCATATCTATGCTTGTGATACGGATATAGCCTCCGCCACCCTTTCGGCTGGTTACAACGTAGCCTCGGTTTGCGGTGAATCTCGTTGCAAGAACATAGTTTATCTGCGACGGCGCACAATTGAACTTCAGCGCAAGCTCGTTACGCTTTAATTCGAGCTCGCCGTTTTTCTGATCGATAAGCTCCTTCAAAAACAATTCTATAATATCACTTGTGTTTTGCATATTTCTTCATCCTTTGCAGTCAGCTTTTGTGTTTGACTGACTTTGACTTTATTATACTATATATTTTATTATTTTGCAATATCATTTTGCGCTAAAGTAAAAAATATACAAATAATTCATTATTTGTTCAAAAAATCCGACTAAAAATTATTGACAAAAACGCCATCAAAGAGTATAATATATATGTTATAGATATGGTTGAAAGTGTGTCCTTTGGCGCATAAATCAAGTTTATTTACGAAAATATGCGGTTTCCGCATTAGATATTTTTTATTATTTAAGGAGATTCATCTTATGGCAGGTACCATATCAAGAGGAATCAAAGCCCCGATCATCAAGCAGGGCGATGATATTGTGAAGATCGTTGCTGATTCTGTAGAATTGGCTATGAAGGAAGACGGCTTCACACTTAAGGACAGAGATATAGTTGCAGTAACAGAGGCAGTTGTTGCCCGTGCTGACGGTAACTATGCAAGCGTTGACGACATTGCTTCAGACGTTAAAGCTAAGTTTGGCGATGAGGCTGTGGGCGTGGTTTTCCCCATTCTCAGCCGTAACCGTTTTGCTATATGCTTAAAGGGCATTGCAAGAGGAGCAAAGAAGATAGTTCTTATGTTCTCATATCCTTCCGACGAGGTAGGCAACCATCTTTTTGACGTTGATTTGCTTGACGATTGCGACGTTAACCCCTACACAGACGTCCTCTCGCTTGAACAGTACAGAGCAGCGTTTGGCTATGCTAAGCACCCCTTTACAGGTGTAGATTACGTTGAATATTATTCAGATCTTATTACTGCAGAGGGCTGTGAGATAGAAGTCGTTTTTGCAAACAAGCCCGAAGCTATCCTTGCTTACACTAAGAACGCTATCTGCTGTGACACTCACACAAGAGCAAGAACACAGAAGAAGATAATCAAGCACGGCGGTAAGAACGTTCTTACTCTCTGCGATATTCTTAATAAGCCTGTTAACGGCAGCGGCTATCAGCCCGATTACGGCTTGCTCGGCTCCAACAAGGCAACTGAAGAAACAGTAAAGCTTTTCCCCAAGAACGCTCAGGAGGTTGCTGAGGCTATAAGCAAAGAGATCTCTGCAAGAACCGGCGTAAACGTTGAAGCCCTCGTTTACGGCGACGGCGCATTCAAGGATCCCGTTGGTAAAATATGGGAGCTTGCAGACCCGGTTGTAGGCGTTGGTTATACTGACGGTCTTATCGGTTTGCCCAATGAGCTCAAGCTCAAGTTCTTGGCTGACAACGACTTTGCAGACCTTTCGGGTGAAGAGCTCCGTCAGGCTATCGTTGAAAAGATCAAGGCTAAGGAGGGCGACCTTAAGGGTAACATGGCTTCGCAGGGCACAACACCAAGAAGACTTACAGACCTTATCGGTTCACTTTGTGACCTTACTTCCGGTAGCGGTGACAAGGGCACACCCATTATTGTAGTTCAGAATTATTTTAACAACTACGCAACCAAGTAATTATTCAGAGCGCGAGCGGCGGGAATTATTTTCCTGCCGCTTTTGTTTTTTTGCGGGATAAAGTGCTTACCTTATAAAATTTTACAATATTTCCCCATAAACGGCAAAATTTCAACTTGCATAAAATGCAAATATGTGATATAATGTTAAAATGAATATGATAGGCAGATAATACTTTTTGCATCGCAAAAAAGTGTTTTCTTTATAGAAAGGATATGTAATATGGGACTTATTAGTGCGATATTCGGAGATCAAAACGAAAAGGAAATAAAGAGGATCTCCAAAATTGCAGATAAAATCGAGGCGCTCGACGCGACAATGCAGAGCAAAACGGACGAGGAGCTTCGCGACTATACTCGCATATTCAAGGAGAGGCTTGCAAACGGCGAAACTCTTGACGATATCCTCGTTGAGGCGTTTGCGGTAGAAAGAGAAGCGTCATGGCGTGTGCTCAACAAAAAGCCGTACTACGTTCAGCTCATCGGCGGTATAATTCTTCATCAGGGCAGATGCGCAGAAATGAGAACAGGTGAAGGTAAAACATTCGTTGCACCTCTTGCGGCATATCTTAACGCGCTTGCAGGCAATGGCGTTCATATCGTTACGGTTAACGAATACTTGGCAAAAACACAGTGCGCTTTTATCGGTAAGATATTTACTTTCCTCGGGCTTTCGTGCGGTCTTATCCTTCATGAGATGACTGCCGAGGACAGACGAAAGAATTACGGCTGTGACGTTACTTACGTTACAAACAACGAGCTTGGTTTTGATTATCTTCGTGATAACATGGTCAAGGATAAGAGCCAGATGGTTATCCGCGATCTCAACTTTGCAATCATCGACGAAGTTGACTCTATTCTTATTGATGAAGCGCGTACTCCTCTTATTATTTCGGGTACGGGTGATAAATCCACGTCGATGTACTTTACGGCAGATAAATTTGCATCCCGCCTTACTGCGGATGATTACGGCGTTGACGAAAAGGCAAAGACTGTTTACCTCACGGATTCCGGTAACGCAAAGGCAGAAAAATTCTTCGGTATTGAGAATCTTGCTGATGCGGATAATATTGAAATACAGCATCACGTTCAGCAGGCACTCAAGGCGCGTTATCAGATGAAGCGCGACGTTGACTACGTTGTAAAGGACGGTCAGGCGCTCATCGTTGACGAATTTACGGGTCGTCTTATGATAGGCAGAAGATTCAGCGACGGTCTTCATCAAGCGATCGAAGCAAAGGAAGGCTTGAAGGTAGAGCGCGAAAGCGTAACCCTTGCAACCATCACGTTCCAGAACTTCTTCAGAATGTATAAGAAGCTTTCGGGTATGACGGGTACTGCAAAGACGGAGGAATCAGAATTTAAGGCGATATATGCTCTTGACGTTGTGGTAGTTCCCACAAACAAGCCCATGATAAGAGAGGATATGAACGACGTTGTATACGCCAAGGAAAGATCAAAGTATGCGGCGATAGTTGAGGATATAGTTGAGTGCTCAAGACGAGGTCAGCCCGTGCTTGTTGGTACTGTATCGGTTGAAAAGTCCGAAATGCTGAGCGCAATGCTTAAGCGCAAGGGCGTAAAGCATCAGGTGCTCAACGCAAAGTACCACGACAGAGAAGCAGAGATAGTTGCGCAGGCAGGCAGACTCAATACCGTTACCATCGCCACAAACATGGCAGGTAGAGGTACCGATATCATGCTCGGCGGTAACCCCGAGATAATGGCAAAGCAGGAGATGAAGCGCGAGGGCTACACTCCCGAGGTGCTTGAGCTCGTTGATACTTATGAAGAAACGTCCGATCAGGATGTAATAAAGGGCAGAGCTGTGTTTGCTGAGCTTGTTGCAAAGTACAAGGTCCAGACAGACGCCGAAAAGGAAAAGGTAACCGAGCTTGGCGGCTTGTATATAATCGGCACAGAACGCCACGAGAGCAGACGAATCGACAATCAGCTTCGAGGCCGTGCAGGACGTCAGGGTGACCCCGGCAGATCAAGATTCTATGTTTCGCTTGAGGATGAGCTCATGCGCTTGTTCGGATCGGACCGTTTGCAGGGCATAATGGACACGTTGAACCCGCAGGATAATACTCCTCTTGAAATGGGAATGCTCTCAAAGCAGATAGAAAATGCTCAAAAGAGAGTTGAAGGCAGAAACTTCTCCATCAGAAAGAGCGTTTTGCAGTACGATGACGTTATGAACCGTCAGCGTGAGCTTATATACGACCAGAGAAGACGAGTGCTTGAGGGCGAAAACGTAAACAGCTTTATAATGGACATGATCGATACAGTTGTTGAGGACATTGTAATGGCATATACGGCGGAGTCGGACGATCCTCTTGATTACAATTTTGAAGGTATGATAGAATATATCGAATCCGTATTCATGCCCAAGGGTGCACTTGTGTTCACCGATAAGGAAAAGCGCGAGATAGAGCGCAAGGAGCTTATTGAGAGGATCAATTCCGTTGCAAAGGCTGAGTATAAAAAGAAAGAAGAAGAAAACTCAGAGGCTATCATGCGTGAGCTTGAGAGATACGTTCTTCTTACTGTGGTTGACACAAAGTGGAGAGATCATATCGACGCTATGTCACAGCTCAGAGAGGGCGTTGGCTTGAGAGCTTATGCAAACAGAGATCCTATCATGGAATATAAAAAGGAGTCCTTTGATATGTTTGACGAAATGTCAAGCGCAATTCAGAGAGAAACTCTCAAAATGCTGTTCAACGTAAAGGTGTCAAGAGAGGGTGTTCCGCAAAGATCACAGCAGAGCGTTGATACGAACATGAGAACGAACAGAACCAGTGACGGTGTAGTAATAAACGAGCCTAACAGAGTAAAGAGCACGGTGGTAGCAAAAAAGCTCCCCGGCAGAAACGATCCCTGCCCTTGCGGTAGCGGTAAAAAATACAAGCAATGCTGTGCATTGAAAGAAAACGGCGCGAATAACGCTGCAAATTAAAGACTATCCACAAATCAAAATATAAACAAGAGAGGGTGAATATTATGCAGATAGAACAAGCTAAGCAAAAGCTTAATTATCTATTGGAAGTCATAAAACAGGTAGGTGATGCACTTTAACATAGGTGCAATGAAACAAAGAGTAGAAGAATTGAACATGACGCTCTCGGATCCCGAGGTTTGGGGCGACCCTGACAAAATGAACAAGCTCAACGCAGAGCTCAAGGGCTGCACTACAAAGCTTGAGATACTCGACGATCTTGAAACAAAGCTTGACGATGTTGCAACGTTGATATCGTTTTATGAGGAGGTTGAGGATGAGGATTCACTCAACGAGGCTGAGCAGGAATTGCTTGCAGCGGAGGTTGAGCTTGAAACCTTAAGACTTGAAACACTCCTTGACGGTCCTTACGACAAGAACAACGCCGTTATAAGCCTTCACGCAGGTGCGGGCGGTACTGAGGCTTGCGATTGGACGAGTATGCTTTTGAGAATGTATACTCGTTGGGCAGAGAACAAGGGCTTTAAGGTCACAACGCTTGATTTCCTTGACGGTGACGAAGCGGGCGTAAAGAGCGTTACACTTAAAATAGAGGGCGAATATGCCTACGGATACCTCAAGGCAGAAAGAGGTATTCACAGATTGGTAAGAATTTCCCCGTTTGATGCCGCAAAGAAAAGACATACTTCCTTTGCATCGGCGGACGTAATGCCTGAGCTTAACGACGAGATCAATATTGAGATCCGTCCCGAGGATTTGAGGGTGGATACCTACCGTTCATCGGGTGCGGGCGGTCAGCACGTTAATAAAACAGAATCTGCCATCCGTATCACACACTTGCCCACGGGTATAGTGGTTCAGTGTCAGAACGAGCGTTCACAGATACAAAACAGAGAAACAGCAATGAATATGCTCCGCGGTAAGCTCATGGCGCTCAAGGAGCAGGAGGAAATGGATAAGCTTTCCGATATTAAGGGCGAGGTAAAAAAGATAGAATGGGGTTCACAGATCCGTTCCTACGTATTCTGCCCATATACTATGGTAAACGATCACAGAACGGAGATCAAAACTCCAAACGTTCAGGCAGTAATGGACGGTGAGATCGACCTTTTCATAGTAGGCTACCTCAAGGCTCTCAATTCATGAGATCAATAAAGCATAGCGCAAGGCGAGTAGTAGCCCTGCTGCTTACTGTGGCGGCAGTATTGTCCTTGTGTTCATGCTCGCCGGGTGCTGATATTGGCGGCACAAAGCCAACTCCCGATAGCGGTATCCAGTCATCCCCCATAATTAATTACGACAAAATAACCGATATCACTTGGTTAAGAGTTGCCGACGAGCCTCTTTCTGAAGAAGTGCTCGACTTTATGCTTATGAATTTTGGCATAAAGATAAACGAAAAGTTCTTTCCGTCGCAAAACATGAGCAGCGAGATACTTGATATGTACGTTTCGGGCATGATACCCGACATCACAACGGGAATCACAACTGCGGACGCAAAAAAGCTTGCAAACAAAGGTTTTTTTCTTGATCTTAACGATTACAAAAGCGAGCTTGGCGATTATTTTGCACTCTGGAGCGACAATCAAAAGGGCTGGGATTATACTCTTGACGAGATCGGCGCAAAGGATGAGCTGTATTGCTTAGTCCCCGAAAACAGAAGCACGCTTACTTCATGGATCTACAACAAGGACGTGTTCAAGGTTGAGGGTATCGCTTACCCCACAACTATTGACGAGCTCTACGTTGCACTGGTTACCTATAAGGAAGCTCACAGCGCATCGTCGGTGCTTTGGACAAACAGATATGAATCCCGTCACATGGAAGCGTTGCTCAGCGCTTACGGCTTGACAAATGAAACTTGGCAGACGGACGTAAACGGTGACGTGTTTTACCTCTATTCCAAAAAATCGTGGTACAGATCGCTTGAATGGCTCTCAAAGCTCATGAAGTTGGGCGTTGTACCGAGTGAGGATGGAAGGATAAAGTCGTATAAGGACAGCGAGTACGAAACCGTAACGAATAACAAGATGCAGATAATTGAGTTTACTCAGTGCTACAATTATTTGTACCTCACAAGAAAGCAGTCAAATGGTGAGTGGATACACGGTGACACAATGATAAGTCAGGATGGAAATACCCCCGCACTTTTATTGAACACACCGTATATTGACGAAGCGACGTGCATTTCGTCCGAGGCGGATGAAAACGTTATCTCAATTTTGCTCACGCTTGTAAATTGGCTCTGCACGGATGAGGGCAATATATGGACCAATTTTGGATCGCTCGGCAGCGAATATATTCTTAACGCCAACGGCGAAATGGAGTTCATAAAGTTTTATTCCGAGGAGGTAACTCCTGAGCTTGATCCCGAAAAGGATGGCAGGGTGAGTGATGCCGGCTTGGGCAGAATGCTTGCGCTTACACCTTGGGACAAGGTAACGGTAAAAAATTATACGGACAGATATTCAAAGCAGGATGAATTCTTGGCAAGCAACACAGTCAACTTAAAATACCCAACGGTATTCTGTGACGGTGTGGACGTGCTCGAAGACAGGACCCAGCTTTGGAAATATAATAATATTCTTTCTCAGTTAGAGCAGTTGACAGAGGATTTTATAGAATTTACCTTGGATAACGGCTTTTCGGATTATTATTGGGAAAGATATTATAATTCGCTCATAGAAGCGGGGCTCATAGAGTACACCGACTATATGCAGCAAAGAAAAATAAGATAAAATTAAAAATTAAGTATATATACGGAAGGAGTAGAGATCCTTTTAATCCGTGAGGATCTCACAGTATTGGTATGTTGGATATCAATTTGATACGTCAGAATCCCGAATACGTTAAAGAGCGTCTTGCCGCAAAGGGCAATCACGCAGATATCGACGGGCTTTTGAAGATGGATGCAGAAAAGCGTGCCTTCATGACAAAGGTTGAAGAAAAGAAGGCAGAGCAGAACAAGGTTTCTAAGATGATCCCTGCAATGAAAAAGGAAGGCAAGGACGTTTCTGAGATCATGGCACAGATGAAGGTGCTTTCCGAGGAGATCCGCGATCTTGACGCTCAGCTCAACACAATGACAGCCGAGATCAAGACTTTTATGGATGCATTGCCCAATTTGCCCGATGACGACGTTGTTCCCGGCGGCAAGGAAGCAAACGCAGTTGTTTCCGTTTACGGTGAGCAGCCCGTATTCGAGTTCAAGGCAAAGGATCACGTAGAGCTCGCTACTAACCTTGACCTCGTGGATTATCCCAGAGGTGCAAAGCTTGGCGGTAACGGCTTCTGGATCTACAAGGGCTTGGGCGCACAGCTTGAATGGGCACTTATCAATTTCTTTATTGAGTGCCACCTCGCAGACGGCTATGAATTCATGCTCCCGCCCCACATCCTTACTTATCAGTGCGGATACACAGCAGGTCAGTTCCCCAAGTTTGAGGACGACGTATTCTCACTCACAGAGGGTGCAGAGGACGGCAAGTTCAATTTCTTTATGCTTCCCACGGCAGAAACAGCACTCATCAACTATCACAGAGATGAGATCCTTACAGAGGATGAGCTCCCCAAGAAGTATTTTGCATACACTCCCTGCTACAGACGCGAGGCAGGCAGCTACCGTGCAAACGAGAGAGGCATGATCAGAGGCCACCAGTTCAACAAGGTTGAAATGTTCCAGTACACAGTTCCCGAGGAATCCGACAAGGCTCTTGCTGAGCTCATCGGTAAGGCTGAGTACATCGTTAAGTCCCTTGGCTTGCATTACAGAGTTTCAAAGCTCGCAGCAGAGGATTGCTCCGCATCAATGGCAAAGACGTACGATATTGAGGTGTGGCTCCCCAGCATGAACGAGTATAAGGAAG
Organism: Clostridiales bacterium; assembly: GCA_015056475.1. Lineage (GTDB taxonomy): Bacteria > Bacillota > Clostridia > HGM11327 > HGM11327 > SIG351. The sequence continues at coordinate 12,443 of SVGF01000009.1, read as the reverse complement.
TTTCCTCCGCATCCAACGCTAAGGACTACCAGGCAAGACGTGGCGGCATAAGATTCAGACGTAACTCTACAAAGAAGGTTGAATTCCTCCACACACTCAATGCTTCCGGTATGGCTACAAGCCGTTTGCTCCCCGCAATTCTTGAGCAGCACCAGCAGGCTGACGGCAGCGTTATCATTCCCGAGTGCTTGAGAAAGTACATGGGCGGAATGGAGAAGATCTCTCCCAAAAAGTAACGTCACAACGGGCGATTTATCGCCCAAATGGCGAAAAAGTGTGAATAAATAGTAAATTCACCGAAAAAACACAAAACATTCACTAAAAATAATAGTCAGAGAATGCATTATATGATATAATATAACTTATAGAATGCATTAGGCTTCAAGGTCACAGTTCTTTTTGAACGTCTGACTAAAAATATCAAACGAGGTGTAAAAAATTGATTGAAGTTCGTAATTTGACCAAGGTTTACGGTCAGCACCATGCTATTGATGATATTTCCTTTACGGTTGAAGATGGAGAAGTTCTTGGCTTCCTCGGACCTAACGGTGCGGGTAAGACAACCACAATGAACATTCTCACAGGTTACATATCTGCAACATCCGGACAGGCAATAATTGATGGCACGGACATTCTCGACGATCCCGAGGGTGTCAAGAAAAAGATCGGCTATTTGCCGGAATTCCCCCCTGTTTACACAGATATGACAGTCGGTGAGTATCTTGATATGGTATCAAAGCTCAAGAAGGTCAAGGAAGCAAACCGCAAGGAGTCCATCGACTCTGTAATGGAAGTAGTTAAGATCCAGCACATGAGAAAGCGTCTTATAGCTAACCTTTCAAAGGGTTACAAGCAGAGAGTTGGTCTTGCTCAGGCACTTATTGGTGATCCCAAGATCATTATTTTGGACGAGCCTACAGTAGGTCTTGACCCGCAGCAGATCATCGAGATAAGAAATCTTATCAAGGGCTTGGGTAAAAAGCACACTATCATATTCAGCTCACACGTTCTTTCTGAGGTAAGTGCTGTATGTGAAAGAGTTCTTATTATCAACAAGGGCAAGATCGTTGCCAGCGATACTCCCGATAATCTTTCCAGACAGCTTCAGGGCACAAATCGCTTGCAGATCAGACTTGCAGCTCCCGAAAAGACAGCTTCCAAGATCATCAAGGATATTCAGGGCATAAAGTCCGTTCAGTTCCAGGGTGAAAGAGAAGAGGGCACAAGCGATTTTATCGTAGAAACAGGAGTAGATCTTGACGTAAGAAAGACAGTATTCAACGGCGTTGCAAGATCGGGTTATCCGCTTCTCATGATGAGACCCTTGGATATGTCCCTTGAGGAAATATTCTTGAAGCTCACTCACACAGAAAAGGAGGGCAAATAAATGTTAGCAGTTTATGAAAAAGAGTTAAAATCCTATTTCCGTTCCCCGGTTGGTGCGGTGTTTATAGGCTTGTTCCTTTTGGTTTCAGCGGTATTGTTGGTATTTGGTTACCTCATGACGGGTTACGTTCAGTACACAGGATATTTGTACTACCTTAACCTCGTATTTATGCTTACGATCCCGATACTTACAATGAGAACTCTTTCCGAAGAGAGAAAAACAAAGACGGACCAATTGCTCCTTACAAGCCCGTTGAAGGCTTCCGACATTGTTATCGGTAAGTACCTTGCGGCTGTTACAGTGCTTCTTATCACTTTGATCATCCACTCCTTGGATGCATTTGTGATCTCACTTTTCTCAACGAATATGTATGCGCTTGACATCATTGTTGGTTACATTGGTTTGTTTATTGTTGGTTGTGCTTATATAGCGGTAGGTATTTTCGTATCATCCACAACAAGCAATCAGGTTATTTCTGCAATCGTTACTTTTGCTGTATTTGCATTGATCTACGGTGTTCAGCTTCTTACAACGTCCGTTGTATCCTCAGTAACGTCCGGTATCATCGTTTGCGCAGTGATCGCATTGCTTATTGTAGCTCTTATATATTCCACAACAAAGAATAAGGTTGCTGCAGCTTGCGTATTGATAGTTGAAGCTCTTGCAATTGCATTGGTTGCTATTATCGATATCAACGTGTATGCAGGCTTGCTTAACACATTCCTCACATGGATATCTTTGCTTGAGAGATTCTCCGAGTATCTTTCCGGCTCAGTAAGCTTATCTTCATTTGTATATCTCATAAGCTTCTCCTTCGTGTTCGTTTATATGACGATCTACCAGGTAGAAAAGCGCAGATGGGTAGGCTAATTAAATTGAAAGGATCATTGTGTAATTCACAGGAGTAAATAAATATTATGAAAACCAAACCAAAATTTTCTTTAGACATAGCGAATGCGTTTAAGGATAGAAAGTTTAAGTACAGCGGCACAGCAACACTCCTCGTTATTTGTGTTGTTATCGCTACACTTCTTATCAATCTTTTGTTCAGCATAATTCCTCTTAAGGTTGATATTACTGCAAACAAGATATTTTCTATCTCCGATAAAACACTCAGCGTTTTGAACAGACTTGAGGACGATATCAAGTTCAACTTTATTTACCAGGTAGGTCTTGAAGATAATTACGTTATGGAGCTTGCAGACAGATACGTTGCAGCATCCGACAAGATCAAATCCGAAATTATCGATCCCGTTGTAAACCCCGGTTTTAAGGAAATGTTTGCCATTGATGACAACAAGTCCTCCACAGAGCCTCAGACGGGAAGCGTTGTAGTTGAAAATACTACAACAGGTATGTTTGTAACACTTACAACCGATGATTTCTATTCCTACAGTTACGATGAAGAAGGTAATGCAACTCAGAAGTATTACGACGGTGAGGAAGCTTTTACAAGTGCTATTGCAGCCGTAACAACAGAAATGACATACAATATAGGTGTTCTTACGGGTCATAACGAGAATTCCATTCCCGATGCAATGAAGACGGTTATGGACAGAATGTTCTTTAACGTATATGACGTTGACCTTATGACTGACAAGGAGATCCCCGCCGGAACAGACGTTCTTCTTATTCTTGCTCCCGAGTGGGATATCACAGCTCCCGAAAAGGATACTATCCTTGAGTATCTTGATCCCAAGGATACAGCCGGTAGCGTGATATTTGTTGCAGGTAAGGCAAAGGGTGATACACCTAACCTTGATGAATTGCTTGAGCACTATTGTGTATCTCTTGAAGACAAGATCATCTATGAGGAAAACACAAAGAACACAACAGCTGATGTAAAGTATTCGCTCATGCTTCCCTACCAGAAGAATGAAATTACAAGCAGCACAACTGTTTCTCAGAAGCTTTTGTTTAATGAGGCTAAGCCTATCTTTACTTATCCCGAGCTTTCAAGAGTATCCACGCTTTATTTTGACCTTGCATTAACTTCAGATCAGGCATGGGCATCTGCTAATCCCAAGTCAGGTACACTTGATTTTGACCCCGACACAGATATCAAGCTTGATAAGAATGCTGCATTTGTTCCTGCTCTTGGTGTTATGGAACTCAGCGACAGCGTTGGTACAAACGTTTCAAACCTTATAATATTCAACTGTGAATATTTCCTCTTGGAAGATCAGGGTAGCCTTAATGCTTATGCAAACGATGAAGTGTTCTATTCTGCACTCTACTGGTGTATCGGTGATAGCAATGCAAAGGTTAACCTTACATCAAAGTATTTCATAACAGCTACTCATGAGCTTTCGACATTCGGTATCTACGTTTACGGTGTGATATTCGGTATCGTTATTCCTGTAGCAATACTTGGATGTGGCTTGGTGGTTTACCTTAAGAGGAGACATTTGTAATGAATAAAAGGTTAAGATCAATTCTCGTAACGCTTTGCGTAGGTGTTCTTGCGTTGGTGGTGTTCTTTGTTGTTCAGACGGTCATTAATAATCAGACCAGTAGTGGTGAGGGCAAAGAATCCAACAAGCAGATCACAAAGTATGAGGTTGGTGACGTAGCATCCGTAAAGGTTGAGCTTGCCAACGGTGAATATTACTTTGTGACTGAAGATGCGGTTGCATCTCAGGGTGGCTCCAACGTGGCATACAAGGTTACGTTTAACGGCGTTTACGAGGGACTGGAATACAATGCTTCACTTGCAAAGCAGGTGGTGGCATATGCAAGCGTGCTTAGTGCAAGTCGTGACATGGGTGTGCAGACGCAAGAGAATTGGGGCGTGTTTGGCCTTGAAAACCCTGCAAGTACTGTAACTATCCTTCTTACAAACGGCACGAGTACAAAGCTTTATATTGGTAACTCAGCTTCCGGTGGCTTGGGCTATTACTGCAGAGTTGACGGTGACGATCACGTTTACGTTGTTCTTCCCATTTACGGCGAAACGCTCACAAAGTCTGCAAACGATATGCGCTTGAGTCTTCTTACAACAGAAAATACTGTTGAAGCCATCGAATCAATGGAGTGGGAATATAAGGGCGGTAAGTTTATAAGAATTTACAGAGATATGGAAGTAAGCGTATTTAACCCCCACGTAAACTTCTTTATCAAGGAGCCCTGGGATATGGCGTTCCCTGTAAACGGTGATACTATGCAGATGTTTATTGAGAACATGGCTGCTCTTGAGATCCTTGGTTACGTTACACCAAAGATCGATGGTACTGAGGTTAAACTTTCTGATTACGGTCTTGACGATCCCTGGGGATACTATAAGGTAGTTTGCGTTGACGGTACTGTTATTGAATACTCATTCGGTAACGATGTAAGTGAAGATTCTGATTACGAGTGCTACGTGCTTGATCACAACTCAAATCAGATCTACATTGTAAACAAGACAAAAGCTGCTTACCCCGGTCAGCATGATCATCTTGAACTTACTTCTCCCTACGTTGTTTTGGCTAACCTCAACGATATTGAGAGTGTAAAGGCTGAATATGACGGCAAGACAAGCATTTTTATGCACAAGAGACAGTCTGAAGGCTTGGACGAAGAAGGCAGAATTATTTACAGCCATACTTACACTCTTGACGGTATGACTTATGATGATATGGCAATGGGTCTCTTGTATAGAAATGCTATCGGTATGAGAATACAGAATCAGTACAGAAGTGCTGAGTACGAAAAAACACCGATGCTTACACTCACGTTTACGCCGTTTGATACGACGGAGGAAGCAAGAGTAATATCCTTCTATAAGATCAACAACGATCTTTGCGCAGTAGAGATCAACGGTGTAATAAACGTTATGGCATCAGTAACTGACGTTAATGACTATATTGAAGCTATACAGATTGTTAAGGATGGCGGTAAGCCTGATTACAAGCTTTAATAAATAAACGAACGATCAATTAATTGATCTCCCGCAGCCTTATGGTATGCGGGAGATCTTGTTATTACAATAATAAAAAATATTTGACAAAAACAATGTGATGTGCTATAATAATCGAGCTTGCATTTTGCAGGCGAGATCATTACGGAGAGAAAATTTATGCTTCAACTTTCAGAAGGCTTGTTGCTCGTCATATCATTGGCGGCAGCGGTGATGTTTTATATTTCAAACAGTCTTTTTGCAAAAAAGATATCAAAAACAAACTCCGATTATTACATATATATGATAATCGAGGGCTTGGTTTGTGCGATAGGCGTTGTGTTGGCTTCGGGCGGAATAGGCGAGATATCAACGTATTCCATAATTTTTGGCGTGATATTCGGCTTAACTGTGGTTGGCCAGCTCTGGCTCAATCTTAAGGCGCTTGCTATCGGACCGTTTTCGTACACGTCTGTGCTCATATCGCTTTCTACGGTTATACCCACGTTGAGTGGTATATTCTGGAACGAAACCATCACTTATATGCAGATGATAGGCATTGTGCTCATGGTAATTTGCATTTTGCTTTCAAGCGATAAGGACAGCTCGCAAAAAAAGATCACAACAAAGTGGCTCGTATGCTGCTTAACCTCAGCCGTGCTCAACGGTGTTATAGGTGTTATGCAGAAGATCCACCAGTCCTCGCCTTATAAGTATGAATCTCCCATATTCCTTATGGTTACGATGGTAACAATGGCACTTTTCGGCGTAGTAATGCTTATAATTACAAGGTCAAAGGGCAAGGATTCTCCAGATTACGAGGTATCGTTTGATTTTAAGCGCATATCACATATACTTATTCCGGTAAGTGCGGGCGTTGCACTCAGCCTTTGCCACGTTATAAATCTTAACCTTTCGGGAAGACTTGATGCGGCGGTGCTTTTCCCCATAGTAAACATCTGTCCCCTTGTGCTTACTACCTTTGCGGCAATGATACTTTTCAACGAAAGATTGTCTGCAAAGCGTTGGGTGGGCATTGCAATAGGTATTTTGTCAACGCTGTTTGTAAGCGGAGTTATGGGTACGTTGGTTGAGAGAATATTTGGGTAATTAAAAAGGTCACTTCGTTTGAAGTGACCTTTAGTTTATTTTTCAGTTAATATCTCATCCACAAACCCCGCAACGAAAAGCACGAACTCATTTTCGCATTGGGTGACCTTTACCACTCTCAATGATTGCGGCAGGTCCTTGTGATACTTGTCGGGACGTGAAAAATCCTTTACCGTAACGTTCTTGCCTTCAAGGCGCTTTTTGGCATCGTCAAGCCTTAATCCGATCAATTCGTTAATCAAAGCTCTGTAATTTCCTTGCTCTTTTCTTCAACGGTAGCGTCAACAAGCTTTGTGTACTTATCAGTAAGGTCCTGAATGTCCTTTTCTGTAAGTTTGAGATCGTCCTCTGTTATCTCGCCGTCCTTTTCAGCCTTCTTGATTATGTCCATGCTACTGCGACGAGCCTGACGGACAACTACCTTTGCTTCCTCGCCGAGCTTTGAAACCTGCTTTGCAAGCTGGCTACGTCTTTCAGCGTTGAGCTCGGGGAATACCAATCTTATTATCTTACCGTCGTTATTGGGAGTGATGCCGAGGTCTGACTTAAGGATGGCCTTTTCGATCGCTGAAAGCATGCTCTTTTCCCAAGGAGCAATTGTGAGCAATCTCGGCTCGGGCACGCTTACGTTTGCCATCTGATTGATGGGTGTCATTGTGCCGTAGTAATCAACCTGTATCTTTTCCAAAAGGAGGGGGTTAGCTCTGCCTGCGCGGATACCCATAAGGTCATTCTTCAAAGCCTTGATCGCGCTCTCCATTCCTTCCTCTGCTTCCATCATAAATACGTCAAAATCAAATTCTTCTGCCATGTTTTTTCCTCCTGTATATTTTTATAAATTTTTTACTTTGTAATGTACGTGCCGATATCTTCGCCGGCAAGAGCCTTTGCGATATTGTTGTCGTCGGACAATCCGAAAACAAATGTGTCAAGATCGTGCTCCATGCAAAGAACTGCGGACGTCATATCAACAACTGTAAGTCCCTTCTCGTAAATGTCGGAATACTTCATTGTTGGTATACGAACTGCATCGGGATATTTTCTGGGGTCCTTGTCATAGATAGCATCGATATCCTTAGCCATGAGGATAACGTCAGCATCTATCTCAAGTGCTCTGAGCACTGCCGCTGTATCCGTTGAGAAATAGGGGTTGCCGGAGCCGCCTGCAAGTATAACTATTTCACCCTGAGCAAAAAGCTGTTCAACGCGTCGCTTGTTAAAAGACTGTGCGATCTTGGGGATCTCAATTGATGAAACCAAAGACGTGGGCTGACCGTGTCTTTCCAAAGCATCCTGAAGTGCAAGTGAGTTTATAACCGTTGCAAGCATACCCATATTGTCTGCCTGTGTTCTGTCCATATCACCGCTTGATCTGCCCCTCCAGATATTGCCTCCGCCGATAACGATACCAAGCTGAATGCCTGTATTGGCAATGTCAATTATCTGTTTTGCGACCTTATCAAGTCTGTCAAAGTCAAACGTATCTCCGTTTTTGCCTGCAAGTGCGCCGCCGCTGAGCTTAAGCAACGCTCTTTTTATTTCCTTCATAGCCGTGCTCCTTAGTTCAATATAGATTTTAACCACAATTGGTTACTACATTATATTTTACTATAATTCTTGAATTTTTTCAACCGTAAATTTTAAAAAAACACCTTATATTTTAAAAATCTATTTACAAAGCAAAAAATATATAGTATAATATACGTGTATTACTATGTTCAAGAGGAGGTATCGTATGGTAAAGGGTACGGTATTTAACGTGCAAAAATTTTGTTTACACGATGGCGACGGTGTGCGCACTTGTGTGTTTTTGAAGGGCTGTCCCCTTGGTTGCATATGGTGCCACAATCCCGAAAGTAAAAGTAACAAGGTACAGCTTTTGTTCAACAGCTCAAGATGCTCTCTTTGCGGCAGATGCTTGCCCACGTGCAAGGGCAGAAGCATAAAAGATGGCAAACTTACCATCGACCGTACAAAATGCGACCTTTGCGGTGAGTGCATAGAGCATTGCCTTAACGATGCAAATGAGCTTTGCGGAAAGGAAAGAGAAAGCGACGAGGTCTTTGCCGAGGTGATGAAGGACAAAATGTTCTACGATTCCACGGGCGGGGGCATTACGGTGTCGGGCGGAGAGCCATCGTATCAACCGGAATTTACGTTGGAACTTTTAAGACTTGCCAAGGAAGCGGGCATAAGCAGAGCGATAGAAACATGCGGAATAGGTAAAGCTGAGTTTTACCGTCAAGCTGCAGAGCTCGGGACACTCTTTTTGTTTGACATTAAATGTATTGATCCCGAAAAGCACAAAAAGCTTACCAAGGTCGACAATGCTCACATTCTGTCAAACCTTAAGATGTTAACGGAGCTTGGCGCTGAGATAATAATCCGTATGCCGATGGTGCCGGGCTGCAACGATTCCGATGAAGATATAGCATTGCTTTGTGAATTCCTCAAGCAGATAGAAGGTAAATATCGTTATGCGGAGATAATGGCTTATCATAAGCTTGGAGTCGGTAAATCGCAAAGAATAGGCGAGGATGCGGAATTTGTGCACGAAAATGCCACCGATGAGGATAAGCTCAGATGGGTGGAGCAGTTTAAGAAAAATGGTATTGAGGCGCAGGTGTCCCAATAATATAAAACAAAATAAAAAGGAGATAAAACAATGAGTGAATTTATATTTGATCCAATGGCGAAGGTGTTTTGTGAAGATCCTTCCCTTGAAGTAGCAGAAAGAACAGGTCTTGCAATAAGAGAAGCGGCAAAGTATTGTAATATTTCGTTTAATTCGTATATTTTGCCGACGGCTTCTTGCTCTGTTGGACACGGTGCAACGTCAGTGCATTTTTCTTCGGGTCTCAGCTATGATTTCGGCAGAGCAAAGAGTCTTGCAGAAAAATATCCCGAGCACAAGGAAGAGGCTGAAAAGTACTACCAGATAATGTGGGCTCATCAGCTTGCAGGTAAGGATGCTTTGCGCTCACCACAGCACAACAAGCTCAACGGTGATCAGGCAGAATGGGCAGGTGGCTGGGGCGGACATTCCAACCCCGATTTCGGCAGAATTGCAAACATTGGTACAGAGGGAATAAGAGCGCATCTCAATGAGTGCAGAGCAAAGAATACGGGCGATGATTGCGATTGGTTCTACCGTGGTTGTGAATACGCTCTTGAAGCACTTGAGATCCTCGGCGACAGATTCCACGACCTCGCTGTAAAAATGGCCGAGGAATGTACTGACGAAGCAAATAAAAAGCGATACGAGGATGCTGCAAAGGCATTTGAGGTTATTCCGAGAAAGCCTGCTTATGACTTTACTTCAGCTTGTCACGCATTCTGGATGCACTTTACTTTTGACGGCATCGACTCTCCCGGTAGATTCGACCAGTATATGTTCAGAGCTTATGATATAACAGAAAACAAAGAAGAAGCAGATGATGCTTTGAGAAGAGTTTGGGAAGCTTTCCACAATACAAGATCATGGAATCTCTGTCTTAGCGGCTCCGATGAAAACTGGAATGATAAAACAAACGAGCTTACTTATAAAATTCTTGCTCTTGCAGCAGAGAAGAAGTACCATACTCCCAACATCACGTTGAGAGTACACAGAAATACTCCCGAAAAGCTTTGGCAGGCTATTGCGGATACACTTGCATCCGGTATCGGTATGCCCGCACTCTACAACGATGAGATCGTTTGCCCTGCGCTTGAGAAGGTGGGTATTCCCGCATGTGACAGCCACCTTTACTGTATGAACGGATGTAACCAGATAGACATCATGGGCAAGAGCCATATGGGTCTTGAGGATGGTGAGGTTATTTTTGCTAAGTGTCTTGAATATGCGCTTTACGACGGTCACAACGGACTTGGCAACGGCGAAAGACACGGCTTGCCCACGGGTGATGCAAAGAAATTCAAGACCTACGCTGAGCTTGAAAATGCATTTTACCGTCAGCTTGATTACGTTACTTACGTTTGTTGCGAAACTGCAAACGTTCATCAGCACCAGAGAGCTATTTATGAGGCTAACCCCTTCAGATCATGCTTTATTGACGGTTGTCTTGAAAAGGGTGTAGACTACCGTAACGGCGGACCGTTATATGGTCACGGTCAGATACTTGCAGAAGCTATTGCGGACACAGGTGACAGCCTTTGGGCTATAAAGAAGCTTGTTTTTGATGAGGGTAAGTATACTATGGAACAGCTTATCGACGCTCTCGCGGCAAATTTTGAGGGATATGACGAGCTCTACCACGACTTCTCTACGTGCGAAAAATTCGGTAACGATATTGAATGCGTTGACGAGATCACAACCAAGGCTTTGAACAGATTCTTTACTTTCCTCAAGAGAAATCATACATACAGAGGCGGCGTATTTATGGGCGGTTGCAGCCCCTTCAGCAGAGCTGCAAGTTACGGCCATTGCATAGGTTCATTGCCCAACGGCAAAAAGAGGGGCGAGCCCCTTATCGCGGATTGCATAGGCGCAGTTCCCGGCTGTGATGAAAACGGTCCCACAGCACTCATGAAGAGTACGCTTAAGTACAACCATATCGACGGTGGCAGCGGATTTATATTCCACACCAAGTTTGAAAAGAAATTGCTCAATACTCCAAAGGGCAAGGCTACGCTCATTGCACTTGCAAAGACGTATTTTGCAGGCGGCGGACAGCAGTTTACAGCAACGGTTGTTGATCCCGAGGAGCTTATCGATGCACAGAAGAATCCCGACAAGCACCGCGATCTTATCGTGCGTGTAGGCGGTTACAGCGACATCTTCGTAAATCTTGACAAGGATCTTCAGGATAACGTTATTGCAAGAACCTTTACAGAGGTTTGATATTTTAAGAGGTAAATATGTTCAGAGATATACCAATGGAGGCGTTTGCCTTAAACGATTCACTTGAATTGGTAGAAAGAACGGGGCTTGCGCTCAAGGAATACGCCAAGATCGCAAAGATCCGTTTTGATCAAAACGTAATGCCGTACATCTGGACATGGTATGATGAGAATACGGCATACCGCTTTTGCTATTCCGACGGCCCCTCGTGTGATGTTGAGATGTTAAAGTCTTATGCGGAAAAATATCCCGAGTATGCTGCAACTGCAAAGCGCATGACTCGGTATGCAATGGAATTCGGAGAAAAAAGGGTTCCTCTTGTATCCGAAAGGTATAACAAGCTTTTTGCCTCCAAGGCTACCTGGTCGGGAAATTGGGGAGGTCACGGTAACCCCGATTTCGGCAGAATAGTCAATATTGGTACCGACGGTATCAGAGAAAAGATACAAGAGTGCAAGCAGGCCGATCCCAAAAAGGATTGGTTCTACCGCGGATGTGAATACGCCATGGATGCTGTAGATATCCTCGGCGAAAGATTCTGCGCCCTCGCTAAGGAAGAAGCTCAAAAGTGTGACGACCCCGACAAGAAGGCTCTGTTTGAGTCAGCTGCAAGGGCTTTTGAGGTAGTGCCCAAAAAGCCCGCTTATGATTTTGAATCCGCTTGCCTTGTATTTTGGATGATATTTACTTTTGACGGTGACGATTCCCCCGGCAGATTTGACCAATATATGTATAGAGCTTACTCCATCACAGAGAATAAAGCTGATGCGGATGCGGCTCTTTACAGACTATGGGAGGTCTTGCACAATGAAAGAGCGTGGAATCTTTGCTTGAGTGGCTCGGATGAAAATTGGAACGATAATACAAATGAGCTTACGTACAAGATACTTGAGATTGCAAGAGAAAAGAAATATCACACTCCCAACATCACGTTGAGAGTGCACCGCAACACTCCCGAAAAGCTTTGGCAGGCTATTGCCCATACACAGGCTACGGGAATAGGAATGCCCGCACTCTACAATGACGAGGTAGTGTGCAAGGCTCTTGAAAAGATAGGTATTCCCGCAAACGACAGTCATTTGTACTGCATGAACGGATGTAATCAGATAGACATCATGGGCAAGAGCCATATGGGTCTTGAGGACGGCGAAGTAAGCTTCTGCAAATGCCTTGAATATACGCTCTACAATGGCATAAACCCCCTCACGGGATCGGATGACTCGGTGCAT
>SVGF01000128.1 GCA_015056475.1 Clostridiales bacterium | reverse complement strand
CGAGAGGGCATATCGCATCGAAGATATATCGCACGCGATAGCGTATATCGCAAATCCCGTAAGGGATTTATATCGCTGCGTAGTGCCCTTAAGGGCACTACGCATATGGTGCGTCCGCCGTTACACAAATTAATCTACAGTATTTTTGTGATCTACCTTAAAATCATCACCGAAATAGTCCTTAAAGACTTTATAGAGAGTTCCGTCCCTGTAAAGCTTATACTCACCGGTCTGTGTGCCGTATTGAGTTTTTTCCTTGGACCATTCCTGCAATATCTCCTCATAGGATGCTGTACGGATGTCAAGCTTAAGTCTGTAATCCTCAATAGCGGTGTTTTCAACGTCGTTCTGTAAATTGAGCTTACGCACAGCAAGTCCCCACGAGCTGTCCCACCAGCCAACGGATACCACTTTATAGCTCCAGACTGTCCAGCCCCAGCCGAGTGAGTCGTACAATTCAAGATACTCATCCCACGCCTCCTCGTTTCCGAAGAAATTGAACTCACCAACAAATTTCGGTACGTCATAGTCAGACAATGAATAGAGCGAAAGTATTACTCTGTAAAATAATTCGTTGGTAAGCAGACTGTCAGGATTCCAATTATAAAAATGGTACTGATAAAGCACGTTTTCCCAATCGAACTTACCGGGTGAGGGAAGTGAAACGGGATACCAGACGCTTTCTATTGATATCACGTGGTGATCGTCCACCTCACGAATGGCATCGTAAAGCTTATCAAGCCCTTTCCATTGCTTTGAGCCCATACTGAGCGCGGTTGATATGATAGGCTCGTTCACAAGGTCGTATGCCAGAATTGTTGACGCAAGATCGGGTCTGTCGTTAATATAGTGAAGTGCAATGTTTCTCCAGAGCTCGCACATGGAATTTATGTAGGTTTCGTTATCCCAGAACTCAGCATCGCGCGTGCCTGAATGCTCGTAGCCAGACTGACCGCCCACTACACCGTGCATATCTATGATAACCTTAAGATCGTATTTCTTTGCAAGGTCAAGGAAATAATCCAGCTTTTCAAAAGCATCCTCACGCATAACAAGAGCATCGTCCGACCCCTCCATAAAAGTACGGTAATACACGGGCAAACGGATGGTGTTGATTCCCGTATCCTTCAAAAGCTCAAAGTCAGCTTCGGTGCAGTATGAGTAAAAGAAAGTGTCGTAAAGCGTTTGTAATTGCTCTTGAGTAAAGTCGCCATTCTGAACTCTGTTGAGCAAAGCTGCATCCATTTCCTCCTGATATATCTCCTCATACTCCTCAACTATACCTTGATTATTGACACGCTCGAAGCTTCCGTCATCGTTATATGCTGCACCGAGGGAGTTTATAGTCATCCAGCCCTCCGATATAAAGAGATTGCCGTAGTTTATACCCTTTATTTCAAACAGATCGCCGTCTTGCTCGTAAAGCCCTTCTCCCACGGCAACAATGGTATCAAATGCATTGTCTTCAACGTCAACGTGTTCGGGAATATCTTCCTCAAAATCGTCCGACATATATCTGCTGCCCATAATGAACAGCACACCCACCGTGATCACTGCAACAGCAACCATAGCACCAATACAAATAAGGAGCTTTTTAATTAATGACTTCACTGTTTTACACCTCACTATATTACAATATCAGAGTTTCCTCTTATTCATTATCGGTATGCTCAAGGCTATGCAAGCAATGCACACCGTAAGTGTTATTATAATAGTTTTAACGTATATATCAGCTGATTCAGCACCTACAAGCAATGCCGCGCTGTTCATAAGTGCAGTTGGAATAAAGCTTGTTACCTTTGGCAAAAGGCTGACAACGTAGCACACCAATACACTTCCACCCGTTGCAAGAAGCACCACGATATTGCTTTTGAACAGGGTAGAAAAAAGCACCATGACCGAGATCACAAACAAACCAAACAGCCACCAATTGACAGTTGCGCTCACAAGCCCAACAGCAATGCTGTTATCCCAGAAGTATTCGTTGTAAGCCCAGGTTACGCCAAAGCAGAACCAGTAAGCGGCACTCCAAAGCAATATCATATTTGCCGCTTTTGCAAGCACTACCTTATAACGAGAAAGCCCTTTTGTGAGCATAAGAACAAGTGTGCCTGATTCGTATTCCCTTGTAAACGTACTGCTGTACATAACAACAAACACAATGAGCGCGATCGGAATATTTTTGAAAAACTGTGTCCATGACGTAAGTGCATCGACAGTTACCTCAGTTACAGTTAATCCGCTACCCTCAAGGGATTCGGAAAGCAGCTCAAACATCCACGGTGTAAGCTTTGCAATAGCGGGATTCATTATGCCAAAAAGCAAAAACAAAAGTCCCAATATCAAAAGCTTTGAGGATCTTATGCCCTCAAGCATCTCTTTTTTGAAAAAAGCTATAAAAGACTTCATTTTGAAACCACCTCCATAAACAAAGCTTCAAGGGATGGCTCCTGCTTTTCTATTTTGACAGCCGCAATTTTGTTTGAAGCCATAAACGACATGACCTCAAACATAAGATCATCCGTGCCGACAAATCTGAGCGCATTACCCTCGCGCCCTGCCGCAAAAGAAAACTCCTCAAAAAGCTTTTCAGCATCGGATCCGTTTTGAACTTCCACTATGAATCCGTCACTGCAATGTTCGCTCTTGAGCTTGGCAACAGTGCCCTGCATTGCAAGAGCGCCATCATTGAGCACGGCAACCTCGGTACATATCCTCTCAACGTCCGAGAGTATATGCGTCGAAAACAAAACCGTCGTTTGATCCTTTACCGACAAGAGTATATCAAGTATATCCTTTCTTCCGATAGGATCAAGCGCGGACGTTGGCTCGTCGCATATCAAAAGCTTTGGGCTTGCAAGCAATGCCTGTGCAATGCCGAGCCTTTGCTTCATACCCCTTGAATAACCCTTTATGCGGTGTTTTTCGCCGCCAAGGCCTACCAGCTTCAAAAGCTCGTTGCTTCTGCCTTCGATATCCTTTGATCTCATATTCAGGCTTTCGCCGCAGAGCCTGAGGTATTCCTTAGCGGTCATGAACGGATAAAACTCAGGCACGTCGGGAAGATATCCCACAAAACGATTTGTGGACGTCTGACCGTAGGTTACTTTTTCACCGCAAACGGTGATCTCCCCATCGTCGGGCTTTAACAATCCGAGCACGGACTTCATGGTTGTAGTCTTTCCTGCGCCGTTTCTGCCAACAAAGCCAAACACACTCTGTTCGGGGACGTTAAAGTCAAGCCCTTTTAATACTTCTTTGTCGGCGAAGCTTTTTTTGAGCCCTTTTATATTCAAAACGTCCATATCAATACTCCTCCTTACCCAGAATAAGATAGAGTATCGGCCCGATGAACTGCATTCCTGCAATTACCACTATAAGCCAAAGCTTGCGCGAGCCCCTCTTGTACGTTTTGTGGGAAAGCACGTGATACAACGAGTAACCAAACAATGCGTATTCAATTAATATCAGCGGTATTAAAAACGGGAGTAAATCTGCAAGCTGTTCAGGCATTGTCATCCTCCTTATTAGCGTAAACCTCAACGCACATACCCTTGTTACCGCAGTTGGGACAAGTTAGCTTACGCATTTTAGGCGTGTGGTACGCCCAGAATGCTTCCTTGAAGCGGGGCTTGAACACCTCGTGGCATTCGGGACAAATGTAAGCAACGTGATCAAAGTAATATTTGGACACCCAAATACCGTAAACCACAGCAACAACTCCCCATACCGCAAAAAGCCACCATATTCCTTTGGTTGCCCAAAGAATAATGGATACCCATTGCAATACGGCTACCGGCACGCCCGCAAATATCATTTGCCAGCGCATTTTGTTCAATTCATTTTTGCTTTTCATAATGCTTGCTATGTCACCAATGGATTCAACCGAGAAATTCTCCACTTCCTTTAGCTCGCGCTTTATGCCGTCGATAAGCTTCTGCTGCTTTTGAAGCTCCAACATGTCGGTTCTCAAAGCTTGCTCCTGCTGCTCTATAATGACGGATATTATAGCTCCCGGATTTTTCTCCTCAAACAATGCCGAAATGCTGTTTATAGGGAATCCCGCATCTCGCAAAAAACATATAATGTGCATACGCTTTAAGTCATCCTCGGAATAGAGTCTTCTGCCGCCATCCGAAAGCTCACTCGGCACAAGTATGCCTCTGTTATCATAGTATTGAACAGTTCTTACGGACACGCCGCAAAGCTTGGCGATCTCTCCGGTTGTGTATTTTGACATAGCTTT
>SVGF01000008.1 GCA_015056475.1 Clostridiales bacterium | reverse complement strand
ATTTGTTGACGAATACGTTATTCCCACAGTTAAGGCAGGAGCTCTTTACGAGGAGTATATGCTCGGTACGTCGTTTGCTCGTCCCGTAATTGCAAAGAGAATCGTTGAGATCGCAAAGGCGGAGGGCGCTGACGCTATTTGCCACGGCTGCACGGGTAAGGGTAACGATCAGGTGCGTTTTGAGCTTACAATTAAGGCATTCGCTCCCGATATGCACATCATTGCTCCCTGGAGAGAATGGTCCATCAAGTCAAGAGAAGAGGAAATCGACTATGCTGAGGCTCACAACGTTCCCCTCAAGATAAACAGAGAAACAAACTATTCCAAGGATAAGAACTTGTGGCATCTTTCTCATGAGGGTCTTGATCTTGAGGATGCAGGCAACGAGCCTTTGTATGAAAAGAAGGGCTTCCTTGAAATGAGCGTTTCTCCCATTGAAGCTCCCGACGTTCCCACATACATCACTCTCGACTTTGAAAAGGGTGTTCCGGTTGCATTCAACGGCGAGAAGATGAGCGCAAAGAACATCATTCTTGAGCTCAACAAGGTTGGCGGTGCTAACGGTATCGGCTTGCTCGACATCGTTGAAAACAGACTCGTTGGTATGAAGTGTCGTGGTGTATATGAAACTCCCGGCGGTGCAATTCTTTACTTTGCTCATAACTACCTCGAAACACTCTGTCTTGATAAGATGACAGCTCACAAGAAGGCTGAGCTTGCAATCACGTTTGCAGACCTCGTTTACAATGGTCAGTGGTTCACACCCTTGAGAGAAGCTCTCTCTGCTTTTGTTGACAAGACACAGGAAAACGTTACAGGTACAGTTAAGCTCAAGCTTTACAAGGGCAACATCATCAAGGCTGGTGCATGGAGTGATTATTCTCTCTACTCTGAGGAGATTGCAACGTTTGGTGAAGATAACGTTTACGACCAGAAGGATTCCGCAGGCTTTATCAACCTCTTTGGCTTGCCCATAAAGGTTCAGGCTCAGGTAAACGCTAAGAACAACAAGAAGTAATAAAGGATATTATATGGAAAAAATGTGGGCAGGAAGAACTGCCGGCGCAGTAAATAAGGACGCTGACGACTTCAATTCTTCCATTCATTTTGATTCTAAAATGTACAAGCAGGATATTACCGGTTCTATGCAGCACGCAGCAATGCTTGCTGCATGCGGTATTATTACGGACAGTGAAAGCAAGCTTATTATTGACACCTTGGGTGATATTCTGAACGATATCGACAGCGGCAAGCTTGCAATCGCAATGGATGCAGAGGATATCCACATGTTCGTAGAGGCAGAGCTTACAAAGAGAATAGGCGACACAGGTAAAAGACTTCACACGGCGCGCAGTCGTAACGATCAGGTAGCGCTCGACGTGAGAATGTATCTCCGCGACGAAACGAATACCGTCTTGGAGCTTTTGTATGAGCTCATAGATGCTGTAAACGAGCAGGCAAAGCAGCACGTAAACACGATCATGTCCGGTTATACTCATCTTCAGAGAGCACAGCCCGTAACGTTTGCTCACCATCTGATGGCATACGCTATGATGCTTATGAGGGACTGCTCCAGATTGAGGGATGCCCTCAAGAGGATGAACTATTCACCTCTCGGCTCATGTGCTTTGGCTGGTACAACTTACCCCATCAACAGAAGAATGGTTGCTGAGAATCTTGGATTTGACGGCATCACACTCAACAGCATGGATGGCGTTTCAGACAGAGATTTCTGTCTTGAGCTTATGAGCGCGTATTCCGTAATAATGATGCATTTGTCCCGTTTTTCCGAAGAAATCATACTTTGGTCAAGCTGGGAATTTAAGTACGTAGAGCTTGACGATGCATTCACAACGGGATCATCCATAATGCCTCAGAAAAAGAATTCCGACATGGCGGAGCTCGTTCGCGGCAAGACCGGCAGAGTTTACGGCGACCTCGTAGCGTTGCTCACAACGCTTAAGGGCTTGCCCCTTGCATACAATAAGGATATGCAGGAGGACAAAGAAGCTATATTCGATGCGGTTGAAACCGTGCAGAAATGCCTCAACATATTTGCTCCAATGGTAAGAACCATGAAGGTAAATAAGGACAATATGTATAAGGCTGCACAAAAAGGCTTTATAAATGCAACCGACCTTGCGGATTACCTTGTAGTTAAGGGGCTTCCGTTCAGAACGGCTTACAAGATAGTGGGCACAACAGTTGCAAAGTGCGTTAGCGAGGGCAAGGTGCTTGAAGATATCACTATCGACGAATATAAGCAGATACACGAGCTTTTTGATACGGACCTCTACGAGGCTATAAAACTTGAAACTTGTGTCGCAAAGCGTACGTCCGAGGGTTCTGCAGGTCCCGAGGCTGTAAAGGCTCAGATCGATCACGTTGACGATTTTTTGACAAACGAAAGAAAATAAAATGAAAAAGATATTTATTGACGGCAAAGCAGGTACAACCGGCTTAAGAATATACGAGCGACTCGAAAACAGAAATGACGTGGAGCTCATCACACTTTCTGAGGAAGAAAGAAAAAACACCGAGGCGAGAAAAAAAGCCCTTAATTCGGCTGACGTAGCGTTTTTGTGCCTTCCCGATGATGCGGCTATAGAGGCTGTTTCGCTCATAGAAAACGATAATACTGTGGTTATTGACACATCCACAGCGCACAGGACAAACCTCGATTGGGCATACGGCTTTCCCGAGCTTGGCGAGGCGCATCTTAACAAGATAAAGTCCTCCAAGAGGATAGCAGTCCCCGGATGCCATGCAAGCGGATTTATCGCGCTTGTTTACCCACTTGTTGAAGCAGGGATCATCAGTGCAGATGCTTTGCTTACTTGCCATTCGCTCACGGGCTACAGCGGTGGCGGCAAAAAGATGATCGCTGAGTATGATGACGAAGCAAGATGTGCTTTGCTTGATGCTCCCAGACAGTACGGCATAATACAAAAGCATAAGCACTTAAAGGAAATGCAGGCTGTAACGGGTATCAATAATGCTCCAATCTTCTGCCCGATAGTTGCTGATTTTTACAGCGGCATGGAGGTTACGGTAGCGCTTTTTAAGCAACAGCTTTGCGACTCAAAAACAGTTGAGGACATCAAAAACGCATACAAGGCAAAGTATTCAGGCGAGCTCGTTAAATACGTAGAAAATGCCGATGAGGCAGGCTTCCTCTCTGCAGGTGCACTATCTTCAAAGGATAGCATGCAGGTGTCTGTTTACGGTAATGACGACAGAATTATCCTCGTTGCAAGATATGACAACCTCGGCAAGGGTGCAAGTGGCGCGGCGGTTGAGTGTCTAAACATAGTTTTGGGCGAGGATGAGTGCAAGTGCCTCGAGTTGTAATATGAAAGGGAATAATATGAAAATAATAGATGGTGGCGTTTGTGCCGCAAAGGGATTTACTGCAAGCGGCGTGCATTGCGGTATCCGTAAAAACAGAACAAAAAGGGACCTCGCTCTTATTTACAGCGAAAAGAAAGCGAGTGTAGCTTGTGTTTATACAACCAATCTTGTAAAGGGTGCTCCCATTGCAGTTACAAAAAAAAACGTTGCAGACGGTTTTGCGCAAGCGGTTATCTGTAACAGCGGTAATGCAAATACTTGCAACGCAAACGGCGTTGAGGTAGCCGAGAAGATGAGCGATCTTATTGCGGATGCGCTCAATATTGATACAAATGACGTTGTTGTAGCGTCCACGGGCGTTATAGGTCAGCCTCTCGACGTAACACCCATAGCAGACGGCATTCCTGCGCTTGTAAAAGCTTTAGGTAATAACAGCGAGGAAGCGGCTGAAGGCATCATGACTACCGATACAAGACTCAAGCAGATAGCAGTTTCGTTTGATATTGACGGCGTTGAGTGCAAGATCGGTGGTATCGCAAAGGGCTCCGGCATGATCCACCCCAATATGGCAACAATGCTTGTTTTCATCACAACGGACTGTGCGATAGCTCCCAATATGCTTCAAAAGGCACTTTCAACCGATATTAAGAGCACTTTTAATATGGTTTCGGTTGACGGTGATACTTCCACAAACGACATGGTTACAGTACTTGCAAACGGTATGGCAGGTAATAATGAAATAACCGAGGACGGCGAGGCGTTCAACGCATTTATGAAGGCTCTGAACACGGTTACGGTTTACCTTTGCAGATGTATTGCGGGTGACGGTGAAGGCGCTACAAAGCTTCTTGAGTGCAAGGTAACGGGGGCAAAGAGTGATGCGATCGCAAAGACGGTTGCAAAATCAGTTATTTGCTCGTCACTCACAAAGGCGGCAATGTTCGGCGCGGATGCAAACTGGGGCAGAGTTCTTTGTGCAATAGGCTACAGCGGTGCTGACGTTGACGTTACAAAGATAGACGTAAGCTTTACTTCAGCTAAGGGCACTATTGAGGTATGTAAGAATGGCGCAGGCGTGGATTTCTCCGAGGAGATAGCAAAGGAGATTCTTCTTGAGAATGAGATCGGCATCAACGTTGCATTGAATGACGGCGAATTCTCATCAACAGCTTGGGGCTGCGACCTCACGTACGAATACGTAAAGATAAACGGCGATTACAGAACGTAATCAATCGGAGCGTGGCTAAAGTTCACGCTCTTGGCATTAAAAAGGAGATAATATGTCAACTATATCAAATGCGGAGCGCGCAAGAATACTCGTTCACGCGCTTCCTTACATACAAAAATATACAGGAAAGATTATTGTTATCAAATACGGCGGTAACGCTATGATAAATGAAAAGCTCAAGGATTCCGTTATGCGCGACATCGTTTTGCTTTCACTTATCGGTGTAAAGCCCGTGCTTGTTCACGGTGGTGGTCCTGAGATCACGGATATGCTCAAGAGAGTCGGTAAGCAGACACAGTTTGTTGACGGACTCAGAGTTACAGACAAGGAAACGGTTGATATCGTTCAAATGGTTTTGGCGGGCAAGATCAACAAGAGTCTTGTTAACCTCATCCAAAATAAGGGCGGTAAGTCAATCGGTCTTTCGGGTATGGACGGTCACATGATCGAAGCGACAGTAAAGGATGAAAGACTTGGCTTTGTAGGTGAGATAACAAGCGTAAACGTTCAGCCGATTCTTGACGTGATCGACAAGGGCTACATCCCCGTTGTTTCAACGGTTGGCTGTGACAAGGAAGGTAACGTTTATAATATCAACGCTGATACAGCGGCGGCAAAGATAGCGGGCGAGCTTAGAGCTGAGAGCCTTATTTCGATGACTGATATCAGCGGTATTTTGAAGGATAAGGACGATCCTGAAACGCTCATCCCAAAGATCACTCTTGATGAAGCTCCCAAGCTCATTGAGGACGGTATCATTTCCGGCGGAATGCTTCCCAAGGTTGAATGCTGCACAAATGCTATCAAGTGGGGTGTAAATCAGGTATTCATCATTGACGGAACGATTCCTCATTCCATCCTTATCGAAACACTCACCGATGAAGGTATCGGTACAATGTTTGTGAAAGAATAAATAGACAGGTGTAAATATGAATATTTTTGAAATGGATAACACTTACGTTGCAAATACATACGGCAGATTCCCGATAGAAATAGTTTCGGGTAAGGGTGCGATGGTCGTTGATTCAAACGGCAAGGAGTACGTAGATATGGGCAGCGGAATCGCGGTAAATACGTTTGGTATAGCAGATGATGAGTGGGTAAAGGCTGTAACAGAGCAGTTGAATACTCTCCAGCACATGTCAAATCTCTACTATACACGCCCGTGCGCTCAACTTGCTAAGCTTTTGTGCGAAAAAACGGGCATGAAGAAGGTTTTCTTTGGAAATTCCGGTGCGGAGGCAAATGAATGCGCTATAAAGGTAGCAAGAAAATATGCAATGCAGACAAAGGGCAGCGATTATTATACAATACTTACGCTTAAAAACAGCTTCCACGGCAGAACACTTACAACACTTGCTGCAACAGGTCAGGACGTATTTCATAGCCAGTTCTTGCCATTAACTGAGGGCTTTGTATATGCTGAGGCAAATAACATTGATGATGT
The DNA here is from genome assembly GCA_015056475.1 of Clostridiales bacterium. GTDB lineage: Bacteria > Bacillota > Clostridia > HGM11327 > HGM11327 > SIG351. The sequence continues at coordinate 26,525 of SVGF01000008.1, read as the reverse complement.
TAAATCTAAAGTGGCAGAGCATAAGATTGCGGCAATAATGTTTGAAACTGTGCAGGGTGAGGGTGGTGTATTACCACTTGACGAGCAGTTTGTAAAAGAAATGAAGCAGATTGCCGACGAAAACGATATATTGTTGATCGTCGATGAAGTTCAGACGGGTAACGGCAGAACCGGTAAGCTCTATGGATATATGCACTACGGTATCACACCCGATCTGTTCACAACGGCTAAGGGCTTGGGTGGCGGTTTGCCTATAGGCGCATGCGTTATGAGCGAGAAGGTGCAAAACGTGCTTCAAAGCTCGGATCACGGATCCACTTTTGGCGGAAACCCCGTGGCTTGCGCAGGTGCGATAAACGTTATCAGCCGTCTAACGGATGAATTTCTTGCCGAAGTGCAGGCAAAATCCGATATGGTGTTTGAAAGATTGTCAAAGGCTGACGGTGTAATAAGCGTCAGCGGTAAAGGATTGATGATCGGCATTGAAACAAAAAAAGACGCATCCGCTGTAATTACCGAGTGTAGAGAAAACGGTGTTTTGGTAATCAAAGCAAAGAATAAGGTAAGACTTTTGCCACCGCTGAGCATCACGTGGGAACAGCTAAGGTACGCTGTTGACGTGATAGTTGCGGCTTGTGCCGATTGAAATAGTACATAGAGGAGAATGAATATGAATTTGAAGGGCAGAAATTTCCTCAAGCTTTTGGATTACACAAGCGAGGAGATTGAATATTTGATAGATCTTGCGGCTGACCTTAAAGCTAAAAAGAAGGCAGGAATTCCTCATAAACTTCATGAAGGTAAGAATGTCGCATTAATATTTGAAAAGACGAGCACAAGAACCCGTTGCGCGTTTGAAGTTGCGGCGAGGGATCTTGGTATGGGAGTTACGTATCTTGACCCTACGGGCTCACAGATAGGCAAAAAAGAGAGCATAGCTGACACCGCAAGAGTTTTGGGCAGAATGTATGACGGCATCGAATACAGAGGCTTTGGTCAGACTATCGTTGAGGAGCTTGCAAAATACGCAGGCGTTCCTGTTTGGAACGGATTGACCGATGAATTCCATCCCACACAGATACTTGCAGATTTTCTTACGATCAGAGAGCACTTCGGTAAGCTCAAAGGCATCAATTTTGTATATATGGGCGATGCCAGATTCAATATGGGTAACTCACTCATGGTTGGTTGTGCAAAAATGGGTTTGAATTTTACCGCTTGCGCTCCGGCAAAATATTTCCCCGATCAAAAATTAATTGATGAATGCGAATCTATTGCAAAGCAGACCGGCGCTACGCTCAGGTTTGAAAGCAACGTTGCAACTGCGGTAAAGAATGCGGATGTTATCTATACGGATATATGGGTATCAATGGGTGAGCCGGTTGAGATATGGCAGGAGAGAATAGATGACCTTGGACCGTATCAGGTCAACTCAAACGTTATGTCTATTGCAGGCGATAATGCGGTGTTTATGCATTGCTTGCCATCATACCACGATCTAAATACGGTGGTTGGCAGAGAGATGGGCGAGAAGTTTGGCAGAGATTCAATGGAAGTCACAAATGATGTTTTTGAGAGTGCACAGTCCATTGTATTTGATGAAGCTGAAAACAGAATGCACACGATAAAAGCTGTTATGGCTGCAACGCTATAATAAATTCAATAATATAAATATAAAATCGCGCTGTGATGCAGAACTCGTCTGTGCCACAGCGTTTTTTAGTATGAATTGCTCAAGGTAAAAGGAAAAACGTATTATTACAACCAAACGTAGACGTATTATGTCTTTTCAATCAAAAACAGAATAATATTTGCAACATTATTCTTGACAAAACGTAATTTTTGTTATATAATATACATAGAATCAATTCAATAAATTCTTGGAGGTGTTATTATGGATAATAAATATTCTGAATACGCAGGTTATTTTGCAGCACTTGCTGATGAGCACAGAGTCCGCATAGTCACTTTGCTTTTGGATGGTGAAAAGTTTGCGGGTAACATACTTAAAGAATTGGACATTTCACAGCCGACATTGTCCCATCACATGAAGATTTTGTGCGAATCAGGAATTGTAAGCTCACGCAAGGATGGTAGATGGACTTTCTATTGCATCAGCGAAGATGGCAGGGATAAGATCTTTGATGCTCTTGTTGATTGCTTGGTAGAAGAGGATGATCGCAAGACATTTGAACAAAAGCGTCGTACAAAGCGCAAAACAGATATTGTATTGTTGTAATACATAAGCTACTCTGTAAGAGTAGCTTAATTTTATATTCGGATAATTCAATATAAAATTCAAATTGTGGTTTTATAATAATTTTTATAAATTTTGTCATTTTTTTCATTTTACCTATTGACAATATTAAGGTTTAGTGATATACTTATATCACACTAAAGCGCTAAAGTGTAAAAGCGCTTTATTTTATTGTAAGGAGTAAAATAATGGTCGATTTTCATTCGGAATCAATAGATAATTTGTTTACTGCTATATTAACACTAAAAAATATAGACGAATGCTACGCTTTTTTTGAAGATGCGTGCACAATCAAAGAACTCACGGAGATAGCGCAACGTCTGGAGGTTGCAAAATTGCTTGATCAGGGTGAGAGTTATTCGGTGATAAGCACCAAGACCGGTGCAAGCACGGCAACTATTTCCAGAGTTAACAAGTGCCTGACGTACGGTGCTGATGGTTATAAGCTTGTTATGGACAGGCTTAACAAAGGAGCGCAAAATGAAGAATGATCCTGTAACAAATATTATTAAATACGAAGAAGATATTGTCTTTAAGCTTCGCTCATTATATACGGCATACGGTTATCGCCCATACAAGATGAGCAAGTTTGAGGAGTATGATCTCTATGTCAGAAATCGTGATTTTCTTGTTAGTGAAAGCGTTATAACGTTTAACGACACAGATGGCAGACTTTTGGCGCTCAAGCCCGACGTTACTTTGTCTATAGTTAAAAATTCCACAGACGTTGACGGCTTTGTGAATAAGGTATACTATAATGAAAACGTATATAGAGTATCTTCTCGTACAGAAACGTACCGCGAAATTATGCAAACGGGACTTGAGTGCATTGGAGATATTGATACGTATAACGTGATAGAAGTACTTTCGCTTGCGGCTAAAAGTTTGGAAACGATCTCACCCGATTATGTGCTTGATGTTTCACATATGGGTATAATCTTTGGTCTTTTGGAGATGACGGGTGCAAATGACGTCACAAAGTCAGCTATAATTGAGTGTATTACAAGTAAAAATGCTCACGATCTGTTAAGGATATGTGCAGAAAACGGAATAGAGCAGAGCATTTGCGACAAGCTCTGTAAGTTTATATCGATATACGGCGATATGGATTCTGTTATTAACAAGCTCAAAGCACTTGACCTCGGCGAGTGGGCAGATGATATTATTGATGAGCTTCAATTAATATCTGACGCGCTTGGATCTGATCCTATCAAGTCAAAGCTTCGCCTTGACTTTTCGATTGCAAATGGAATGAGTTATTACAACGGAATCGTTTTTAAGGGCTTTATCAACGGTATTCCCGACAGCGTTCTTTCGGGTGGCAGGTACGATAGATTACTCAAAAAGATGTCAAGAACGTCCGGAGCGATTGGTTTTGCAGTATATTTAGATGTGCTTGAATATATGGATACTCAAAGCAAGGCTTATGATGTTGACGTGCTTTTGCTCTACAATAATAATGTAAGCGTTAATATCGTAATGGATGCCGTTAAGAACTTGACTGCTCAATATTCTACAGTTACAGCACAAAAAATCGTTCCTCAAAAGTTAAAATACAGATCAGTAGCACAGCTGTCGGCTGACGGCAACATCATATTTAAGGAGGGGAATATATGATAAACGTAGCACTTCCAAAAGGTAGACTTGGTGAAAAGGTCTATGATATGTTTGAACTTTCGGGCTATGAATGTCCCTCTATAAAAGAAAATAGCCGTAAGCTCATATTTGAAAACAAAGAAAAAGGCATCAGATATTTCTGGGTAAAGCCGTCCGACGTTGCAATTTACGTTGAAAGAGGCGCTGCCGACATCGGCGTTGCGGGCAAGGATATCCTGCTTGAATATGAGCCCGACGTTTTTGAGCTTTGCGACCTTGATATCGGCAAGTGCAGAATGGCTGTTGCAGCAAAAAAGGATTTCCGCGATAATCCCGATAAAACACTCAGGGTTGCAACTAAGTTTGTTAATATTGCAAAGAATTATTACGCATCAAAGTGTCGTGATATCGACATTATCAAACTGAACGGCTCTATAGAGATCGCGCCGATCCTTGGTCTTTCCGACGTAATCGTTGATATCGTTGAAACAGGTACAACACTCAAGGAAAATGACCTTGAGCCGTTTGAAACAATAGTTCCGATCAGCGCAAGGCTCATTGCAAATAAGGCGAGCTTCAGATTTAAGTCCAATGAGATCGAAAGGATCTCGCAGTCGTTGGATGAGCTTACAAAAGCACGTAAGTAATTAAGAAAGGTTTATTATGATAAAAATATTGAAATATGGCAATGTACCAAACAGTGAGATATTTGCCCGCGAAAATATTGCGCCGGACGTTGAAGGCATCGTTACAGAGATAATCGATAACGTTGTTAAGAATGGTGATGATGCGCTGTTTGAGTACAACAAAAAATTTGATGGCGCTGACCTTACTTCTCTTGAGGTAACGCAGGAAGAAATTGACGAAGCTTTTGAACTTGTAGATGATAAGTTTATTGGAATATTAAAGGCTGCGGCAGAAAATATTCGTTCATTCCACAAGCGACAGGTTAAAAACAGCTTCATAATAAACGAGAACGAGGGTGTGGTGGTAGGTCAGAAGGTTATTCCTATAGAAAAGGTTGGCCTTTACGTGCCGGGTGGCACAGCTGCTTATCCTTCAACAGTACTGATGGATTCAGTTCCTGCAAAAATTGCGGGATGTAAAGAGATAGTGATCACAACTCCACCAAATAAAGAAGGCAAGGTAAACCCCGTTATTCTTGCTGCTGCAAAAATTGCAGGTGTTGACAGAATATTCAAGGTTGGCGGTGCACAGGCTGTTGCAGCGTTGGCATACGGAACGCAGTCCATACCTAAGGTTGACAAGATAGTTGGTCCCGGTAATGCCTTTGTTGCTGAGGCAAAAAAGCAGGTATTCGGACGCGTTTCCATTGATATGATCGCAGGACCAAGCGAAATACTTGTTGTTGCGGATGCAACGTGCAATCCTGCGTACGTAGCGGCTGACCTTCTTTCGCAGGCTGAGCATGACAAAATGGCAAGTGCTGTACTTGTAACTGACAGCATGGACCTTGCGAAGGCTGTTCAACAGGAGATAGAAAAACAGTTAGAAACTCTCTCAAGAGCCCAGATTGCAAGAGCATCCATTGATAATAATGGAAAAATAATCGTTGCGGACGACATTAAGGTCGCAATTGACATTGCAAATGAGCTTGCTCCCGAACATCTTGAACTTTGCGTGGATAATCCATTTGATTATCTTGATGCCATCAAGCATGCAGGTTCAATTTTTATGGGTAAGAACTGTCCCGAGGCTTTGGGCGATTATTTTGCAGGGCCTAACCACACGCTTCCCACAAGCGGTACGGCGAGATTCTCAAGCCCGTTGTCGGTTGACGATTTTGTAAAGAAGACACAGTATACCTACTACACAAAGGAAGCTTTGGCTAAGGTAGCTCGTGATGTTTCGTATTTTGCAGAAAAGGAAGGCCTCACAGCTCATGCAAGGAGTGCCACGATAAGGCTCGACGAGGAGAATAATTAATGAGCAGATTCTTCAGTCATAAATATGACAAGCTCAAAGCATACGTGCCGGGTGAACAGCCTCGCGACATGCAGTATGTAAAGCTCAATACAAACGAATCACCGTATCCACCGTCACAGTCAGTAATTGACGCCGCAAAACAACAGGCGGGATTGCTGAATTTGTATTCTGACCCTGAAATAACGTCGCTCACAGAGCAAATTTCAAAGATTTATGGGGTGTCAAGGTCAAACGTAATATGTACCAACGGCTCTGATGAAGCGTTGAATTTTGCATTCATGGCTTTTTGCGATCAGGACCGTCCGATAGCTTTTCCGGATATTACGTACGGCTTTTATCCCGTGTTTGCGGAGTTAAATAATATTCCATATGAGGAGATACCACTTTGCGACGACTTCACCATAAACGTTGACGATTACTGTTCATGCGGTAAAAATGTCGTTATCGCAAATCCTAACGCTCCAACGGGTATAGCACTTTCCCTTGATAAAATTGAGAGGATCATTGCATCTAATCCTGACAATATCGTTATAATTGACGAAGCCTACGTTGATTTTGGTTCAGATAGTGCTGTCAGCTTGATCAATAAATATTCAAACCTGATAGTTGTTCAGACCTTTTCAAAATCAAGATCCATGGCAGGCGCGCGACTTGGCTTTGCGATTGCAAACGAGGAGCTTATAAGAGACATGAATACTTTGAGGTTTTCTACAAACCCCTACAACGTAAACAGAATGACAATGGCTTGCGGTGTAGCAGCGCTTGTTGATAATGATTATTATATGGAAAACTGCAAGCAAATTATCAAAACACGAGAGTCAACAAAGGCAAAACTAATTGATCTGGGGTTTGAGGTTCTTGATTCGAGCACTAATTTCCTTTTCGTAAAGAATAAAAGCATTAGCGGCGAGCGGTTTTATAAAGAATTAAAAGCAAGAGGTGTGCTTGTAAGGCACTTTTCAAAGGACAAAATAACAGAGTACAACAGAGTAACAATAGGTACTCCCGAGCAAATGGAGTGCTTTATAAACGTAACGAAAGAAATTTTGGGAGAATTATAATGAGAAATATAGAAATAGTCAGAAATACTGCTGAAACAAAGATCCGACTTTATTTGGATCTTGATGGAAGTGGCAAGAGCAATATTTCAAGCGGATGCGGTTTTTTGGATCACATGTTGACTCTATTTGCGCGTCACTCAAGATTTGATATCACGGTTGACTGCCAAGGTGATACCTACGTTGATTACCACCACACCGTTGAGGATATCGGTATTTGTTTGGGTGAAGCTTTTGTAAGAGTGATCGGTGACAAGCGCGGTATTAACAGATATGGTGACGTTACTCTCCCCATGGATGAGGCTCTCGTTCTGGCGGCAGTTGATATTTCGGGCAGAAGCATGCTGAGATACACTCTTGATATTCCAACGCCAAAAATTGGCGACTTTGACAGCGAGCTTATTGAGGAATTCTGGTGGGCGTTTGTAAGAAGTGCAAACCTTACACTACACATAAAGAAGCTTGACGGCACAAATTCTCACCACATTGCTGAGTGTGCATTCAAGGCTGTTGCACGTTGCCTCAAAGAAGCTGTCAAGATAGACGAGCAGTACAGGGACGAAATTCCCTCAACAAAGGGCGTATTATGATAGCGATAGTTGATTACGGTGTTGGCAATCTGTTTTCGCTTAAATCATCGTTTGAGAGCATAGGGGCAGAAATCATTGTCAGCGGGGATGAAGCAACCATTCGTAATGCTGATAAAATAATCCTTCCGGGCGTTGGAGCATTTGAGGACGCCGCCGAAAAGCTCAGAGCATCGGGGTTGGACAAGGTTCTTATAAGTGAGGCGCAAAAGGGCAAGCCCATACTCGGCATATGCCTTGGTATGCAGATGTTGTTTGAAAAAAGCTTTGAATACGGTGAGCACAAGGGCTTGGGGCTCATAAAGGGGAGTGTTATCCCAATGGATGGCACTATCCCATCCGATCTTAAAATTCCGCACATAGGCTGGAATGCGCTGCATTTTACAAAAAATAAGAGCGAGCTTTTCAAATATATAAGTGAAAACGATTGCGTATATTTTGTGCATTCCTATTATGCAGATGGCTGTGATGATGCTGTGATTGCAACTGCTGAATACGGCAAGGAAATTACCGCAGCAGTACAGTCAAAGAACGTCTACGGATGTCAATTCCATCCCGAAAAAAGCGGAAATGTAGGGTTGAATATACTCAAAGCGTTTTGTGAAATGGAGTGATAGAAAATGATAATTTTACCTGCAATAGATATAATAGACGGCAAGGCTGTGCGTCTTTATAAGGGAGATTATGATCAGGTGACCGTGTATAACGATGACCCTTTAGAGGTTGCAAAGGATTTTGAACGTTGCGGCGCAACGCATATTCACATTGTTGACCTTGAGGGCGCAAAAAACGGTGATACACCAAATATCCAAACCGTCAAACGCATAGTGGAGAATACTGATCTTTCTGCTGAAATAGGGGGCGGTATTCGCTCAATGGACGTTATTAAAAAATACGTGGACATTGGCGTTGACAGAATAATCCTGGGTACTGCGGCTGTAAAGGATGATGGACTTTTGATTGACGCATTGGCTGATTACGGTGACAAGATAGTTGTTGGAATTGACGTAAAGGACGGCTTTGTTGCGATAAAGGGTTGGACTGAGAATTCTGCGTTCACGTTGGATGTATTCTGCAGAAAAATGCAGGATATGGGTGTTAAAACAATAATCTGTACCGATATTTCAAAGGATGGCGCGATGAAGGGTACGAACCGTGAGCTTTATCAACACCTTTCAAAGAAGTATTCAATGAACGTGATAGCATCCGGCGGTGTTTCATCCATTGACGACGTAAAGGCGTTAAAAGAGATGAATATTTACGGCGCAATAATCGGCAAAGCGTATTATACGGGTGCGATCGATTTGAAAGAAGCCTGCGAGGTGGCAAAATGATAACAAAAAGAATTATTCCCTGTCTCGACGTTAAAAACGGCAGAGTTGTTAAGGGTGTTAATTTTGAAGGTCTGAATGACGTTTCGTCACCCGTTGAGCTTGCAAAGTATTACAGCGACAATGGCGCAGATGAGCTTGTTTTTTACGATATAACGGCATCGGCAGAGGGCAGAAGCCTTTTTACAGACATACTCACAAAGGTTGCAAGCACAATATTCATTCCGCTAACCGTTGGCGGTGGTATAAATACTGTTGATGATTTTGAACGCGTGCTCAATTGCGGAGCAGACAAGGTGAGCGTAAATTCCGGCGCGATCAGAAACCCTCAGCTCGTTGAGGATGCTGCACGTAAATACGGCGATCAATGTGTTGTGCTTTCTGTTGACGTAAAGAGAGTAGACGGTGAATTCAGAGTTTTTGCCAAGGGTGGCAGAGAAGATACCGGCATGGAAGCGATTTCATGGATCAAGCGCTGTGTAGATATGGGCGCAGGCGAAGTTGTTGTAAACTCAATAGATACTGACGGCGTTAAAAAAGGTTTTGACATTGAAATGTTAGATGCAGTTTGCAAGGTGGTAAACGTCCCTGTTATTGCATCGGGCGGTGCGGGATCAAAGGAAGATTTTGTAACTTTGTTCAATACATTGCCCAAGGTTGACGCAGGCCTTGCGGCATCAATATTCCATTTTGGCGAGGTAATGATTCCCGACCTCAAGCAAACGCTTGCTCAAAACGGCATTACAATGAGAATTAAATAATAAGGAGAAAATATGATAAATATCGACGAATTAAAATTTGACGAAAAGGGTCTTATTCCCGCAATAGTAGTAGATTCAATCAGTAAAAAAGTGCTTACTCTCGCATATATGAACAGAGAAAGCCTCCAAATATCAATGGAAAAGGGTCTTACTTGCTTTTGGAGCAGATCAAGACAAGAGCTTTGGCTTAAGGGTGAAACAAGCGGCAATTACCAGCACATTGTTTCTATAACGGCAGATTGCGACAAGGATGCACTTGTTGTGGTGGTTGAAAAGGACGGTCCTGCTTGTCATAAGGGCACGGATTCATGCTTTAACGACAGAGTATGGGACAGCGATGAGCTTTCGGAATTCTCAATGCAGGGGCTTTACGACCTTTTGGTTGGCAGAAATGAACAGCGCCCCGAGGGCTCGTACACAACCTACCTTTTTGAAAAAGGCATCGACAAGATACTCAAAAAGGTTGGCGAGGAGTGCACTGAGGTTATTATTGCAGGTAAAGCTGATGACAAAAAGGAAACTATCTACGAGATAGCAGACCTTGCATATCACGTAATGGTGCTCATGGTGCAGATGGGAATCTCGGTAGAGGATATTCATAAGGAGCTTGCATCGCGCCACGTGATAGATCACAAGGTAAAGCAGGAGAAGATGACAAAATGAGAAAACCGTTGGATAAAGATCTTGTTGACGTGCTTATAAAGCTTTCAGAATCCGGTTGGGAGCTTATTGACGTGCCGTGCCTTGCTTATCTTAACGGCGCGGATAATAAAGCGGACCTCATCAAAGCACTAAAACAGGCTGATGAGGAATGCGGTGATTGCGGATGCGAATATGATCCGCTTTACAAGGTTGCGATAGCACTTCTTAGTGAAGAATAAAGGAGAAATATGATACGTTCGAATTTTCACACACATTCTATATATAGCGACGGTAACAATGAGCCGGAGGTAATGGTACAAAGAGCCATTGAGTTCAATTTTACGTCGTTAGGTTTTTCCGATCACGCACCGGGAGCAGATTACGTTTCCGGATGGAGCATGAAAAGGAATGCAATTCCGTCTTATATTGCAGAGATACATGCACTTAAAAATAAGTATAAAAACTCAATAGATATTTATTGCGGTCTTGAGCTTGACTCAACGTCCGACCTTCCTTTGGATCAGTTTGATTATACGATTGGCTCAGTACATACTATTAAAAAGGGCGGAGTAGTAATGGACGTAGATCTTGCTGCATCAGTTACCGAAAAGGCGGTTACGGAGCTTTACGGTGGTGATTATTATGCATACGCAAAGGATTATTACGAATCATTGGTTGATCACAACCTCAAAAACAAATGTGATATCGTAGGTCATTTTGATCTTATTGCAAAATTCAACGAAAATCAAGTGATGTTTGACGATCAGAGCGAGGAATACGGAAAGATATGGAAGCCTGCGCTTGAGGCATTACTTCAGGATAAAACAAGATTTGTTGAAGTCAATACGGGTGCGATATCAAAGTCCTACCGTTCAACTCCGTACCCAACGCGACAGATGCTTGAATTCATAAAGCAAAAGGGTGGCACGGTTATAATAACGACCGATTGCCACGCCAGCTTGGCTTTAAGAGCGGGCTCTGAAATAGCTGAAGCAATTATTGCGGAGCTTGGTGTAAACTGCATTGATTTTGGTGATTATTTAGCTCAAAAGAAAAAGTAAAACAAACAGCACTATTTCTCATATTTGAGATATAGTGCTGTTCTTTTGTTGTTACTGAAAATCTGAATTGTAGTTATTATAGGTGTTATTATTACCCTGCTGACTGTTATTGTTATTATTTTTGCTCTTAAAAACTGCAACCAAAATAATAGCAAGGATTAAAAGCGCAAACAAAAGCAGCTGAACGTCGCCTGTGAATATGGTCTTACCAAAAACCTTTTCCATATCGTCAACAACTATAACCGTGGGAATTTTTGTTTTGTTACAGAAATACTCAATACCTTTGTTTACTGTTGCTTCAGTAAGTGAAAATTCGGTATAGTTGTTCATGTGCGGCTTAAAATTCTTGAAGCCATCGGGCATTGTGTGGGACAGATCAATATTCATATCGTCGATATAATCTGCCATATTTTCCATAACACTTGCGAGGTTTGAGTCAAGGGAATATGCATAATACTCATTATTGATGCATGACGTTACCGTCCTACCGAATACTGTAGTTTCGTCACCGAACAAGTCTTTGATTCTTGTGGGCAGACTATCTCCGCACCATGCAATAGCATAATAACCGTCAGCAGATTCCTCTGTTAAGAATACCAACAAGAGTCCTTCCTCAGATGCTCCAAATTCCTTTGCATACTCAGCATCTGCATAAGTTTGAAATGCTCTTTCATTATATTCTACAGCACCGCCATTTGCAATGGTCTTTATTGCAGACGAGAGCGTTGTACCTATCGTGCCGAGCAAAACCACAGCAACTATCAACAACGTGGCTATGCCGTTAAAGCAACCTCCGCCGTAATATCTTCTTCTTCCAAAAAACGGAATATAAAAATGCGGTCTTGGTCTGTAAAAGCCTCCGTGGAATCCGCTGTGATGTCCGCCAAAGCCACCACCAAAGCCACCTCTTGAGCCTCCGCCAAAGCTACCTCTTGATCCGCCGCCAAATCCGCCGCCTCTTGAGCCTCCTCCGGGTCCGGGCATAATTTTTTCCTCCTTTTTTATAATATAATTTGAGTTGATACTATTATTATACAACCAAGTTATTACAAAGTCAAGTACAATACCTTGTAAAATTTAATTTAACCATAATTTAATATTAAATTAAAAAACAGTCCTGATATTTCTATCAAGACTGTTAATGTTGTTATAAAGCTTAGTATTATCAGAACAGACCTGTAATAACGCCTGCGTTATCAACGTCGATCTTTTCAGCAGCGGGAACCTTTGGCAAGCCGGGCATAGTCATAATATCACCCGTAAGTGCAACCACAAAGCCTGCACCTGCTGAGATCTTAAGGTTACGAACCGTTACCGTAAAGCCCTCGGGAGCACCGAGCTTTTCGGGAGCATCGGAGAAAGAGTACTGAGTCTTAGCCATGCAGATGGGGAGCTTGTCAAAGCCGAGTGCTGTGAGTTCTTCTATCTGCTTTGCGGCGTTGGGAGTGAATACAACTCCGTCGCCTCTGTAAACGTTCTTAACGATAGCTTCGATCTTATCCTGAATAGTGCCGTCAAGCTCATAAGAGAATGTAAAGTCGTTTTCAAGTTCGCAAAGTCTAACAACTTCTTCTGCAAGCTCAATAGCACCCTTGCCACCTTCAGCCCAAACGTTAGAAAGACAAACGTTTACGCCGAGCTCCTTGCACTTGTTGATTATGAGCTCAACTTCCTTGTCTGTATCCGTGGGGAATCTGTTGATAGCCACAACGGAGGGAAGCTTGTAAACGTCCTTGATGTTGGAAACGTGGCGGAGAAGATTGGGAATACCCTTTTCAAGAGCTTCGAGATTTTCACTACCCAATTCAGTCTTTGCAAGACCGCCGTGCATCTTGAGTGCGCGGATGGTAGCAACTATTACAACTGCGCTGGGCTTCAACTCAGCCAAACGGCACTTGATATCGAGGAATTTCTCAGCACCAAGGTCAGCACCAAAGCCTGCCTCTGTGATAGCGTAGTCAGCTGACTTCATAGCCAATTTTGTAGCGATAACGGAGTTGCATCCGTGAGCGATGTTGGCAAAAGGTCCGCCGTGAACAAATGCGGGTGTACCCTCAAGTGTTTGAACAATATTGGGCTTGATAGCATCCTTAAGGAGTGCTGTCATTGCGCCCTGAGCCTTAAGATCACCGCAAGTAACGGGCTTGCCGTCAAAAGTATAACCAACGATGATCCTTGCAAGACGGCTCTTGAGGTCATCTATGGAGTTGGACAAGCACAATACAGCCATTATCTCGGAAGCAACTGTGATGTCAAAACCGTCCTCTCTGGGAACGCCGTTTACCTTACCACCCATACCGTCAACTATAAAACGGAGCTGTCTGTCGTTCATATCTACGCAACGCTTCCATGTGATGCGTCTTACGTCAATACCGAGTGTGTTGCCCTGATGGATGTGGTTGTCAAGCATAGCTGCAAGGAGGTTGTTTGCCGCGCCGATAGCGTGGAAGTCACCTGTAAAGTGGAGGTTTATATCCTCCATGGGAACTACCTGCGCATAACCGCCGCCTGCTGCACCACCCTTAACGCCAAAAACCGGGCCGAGGGAAGGTTCACGAAGCGCAACTGCAACGCTCTTACCGATCTGTTTCATACCGTCAGCAAGACCAATAGTCGTTGTGGTCTTACCCTCACCTGCGGGGGTGGGGGTAATAGCCGTCACGAGGATGAGCTTACCGTTAGGTCTTTGAGATTCTCTCAAATAAGCAAGGTCGATCTTGGCCTTGTATTTGCCGTACTGCTCAATGTACTTGTCGTCAATACCGAGTGAATCGGTTATCTGAGTGATAGGAAGCATTTTGCACGACTGTGCAATTTCAATATCTGTTTTCATATCGAAGTTCCTTTCTGTATATAAAATTTTATTTACTTAAAGTATTTAACTGCGGACTCAAACATCTTCATGTCGTATACACCGCAAACGTTCTTGTAAAGATCGTCTGCTGTACGCTCAGAGTGGCCCATCTTACCAAACACTCTGCCATCGGGAGAGGTAATACCCTCAATAGCGAATGCGGAATTGTTGGGGTTAAAGCGAATATTGTCCGTGGGAACGCCGTCAAAGTCAACGTACTGAGTTGCGATCTGACCGTTAGCCGCAAGCTGGGCAACAACCTCGTCATTAGCAAGGAATCTGCCTTCACCGTGAGATATCGGAACAGTATAAACGTCGCCAACGTTTGTTGCGGCAAGCCAAGGTGACTTGTTGGAAGCAATTCTTGTGCGAACGAGTCTTGACTGGTGACGAGAGATTGTATTGAACGTGAGTGTGGGGCAATTCTCGTCCGTGTCGATAATCTTACCAAATGGAACAAGTCCGAGCTTGATGAGTGCCTGGAAACCGTTACAGATACCGCACATAAGACCGTCTCTGTTTTCGAGGAGGTCACTTACACCATCCTTAATTGCAGCGTTTCTGAAGAATGCTGTAATGAACTTACCGGAACCATCGGGCTCGTCACCACCGGAGAATCCGCCGGGGATGAATACCATCTGTGCTTCCTTAAGCTTTGATGCAAAGTAATCAACGGACTGTGAAATACCCGAAGCCGTAAGGTTATTGATTACGATGATCTCGGGCTTTGCACCTGCAAGGCGCATAACCTTGGCAGTATCAAATTCGCAGTTTGTGCCGGGGAATACGGGGATTATTACCTTGGGCTCAGCAAAGGATACCTTAGGTGTGGGATAACTTGTTGCATTGTAAGAGAATGCGGGAATCTCCTTACCTTCTGTCTTGATGTTGCAAGAGAAGATGGGCTCAAGCTTGTTTTCGTAAATGTCGAGGAGCTTGCCAAGGCAAACCTTTTCGTCACCGCGCTTGATGCACTTGCATTCCGTTGTCTTACCGATCTCATCGCCTACGCAAACGTCACAGTCAACCTCAAGGAGGAATGAGCCGTATGCATAGCCGAATATATCACAAAGTGAAAGCTTATCGTTATATTCAAAGCCAATGTCGTTACCAAAAGCCATCTTCATAATAGCTTCAGCAATACCGCCGTAAGTGGGAGTATAAGCCGCATAAACCTTATTTTCGTTAACGAGCTTGCTTACAGTATCAAATACGTTCTTAAGGGATGCTGTTACGGGCAAGCCATTCTCATCGTATTCGGGCTTGAGCCATACAACCTTGTGACCTGCGGCCTTGAATTCGGGGGAGATGATAACGGATGTATCCTCTGTTGTAACAGCAAATGAAACCAATGTCGGAGGAACGTCAAGCTTTTCAAATGAGCCGCTCATGGAGTCCTTACCGCCGATGGAGCCTATCTCAAGCTCCTTTTGAGCCATGAATGCGCCCAAG
Organism: Clostridiales bacterium; assembly: GCA_015056475.1. Taxonomy (GTDB): domain Bacteria; phylum Bacillota; class Clostridia; order HGM11327; family HGM11327; genus SIG351. The sequence continues at coordinate 10,979 of SVGF01000008.1, read as the reverse complement.
AGTGCCGCAAAGGGCTTGCCCCAACGCTTGGGATCCTTCAAGGGCTTTTCAAAATATTCCTGGAACGTGAGGTAAACGTCATTAAACGTTGCACCTGTTGCAATGAGCTTTGAAACTGACTCTACAACTGCAAGGTAAGCACCGTGGTAGGGGCTCTTTTCTGCAATGTAGGGGTTATAGCCCCAAGCCATGAGTGAGCATGTGTGAGTTGTCTTCTGCTCAACTGAGATCTTGTGAACCATTGCCTGAATAGGTGTGAGCTGATTCTTGCCACCGAAAGGCATAAGAACCGTGCCTGCACCGATAGTGGAGTCAAATCTCTCGGAAAGACCTCTCTTTGAGCATACGTTCAAGTCACCTGCAAGGTTAGTATAAAGATCTGCAAAATTGCCTTCAACCTTTCTTGTGTAATCCTCGGGACGTGCGGGAGCAATGTCGATATGCTTTTCTGCACCGTTTGAGTTCAAGAATTCTCTTGAAAGGTCAACGATGTTCTTACCGTTCCAATTCATCACGAGTCTGGGCTCTTCCTGAACTCTTGCAACAACGGTTGCTTCAAGGTTTTCTGTGTTAGCAAGTGCGAGGAACTTTTCTACGTCCTCGGGTGCAACCACAACTGCCATTCTCTCCTGAGATTCGCTTATTGCAAGCTCTGTACCGTCAAGACCGTCGTACTTTTTGGGAACAGCGTTGAGGTTGATTACAAGGCCGTCTGCCAATTCACCTATAGCAACGCTTACACCGCCTGCACCAAAGTCGTTACAACGCTTGATGAGTGTGGAAGCTTCCTTATTTCTGAAAAGACGCTGGAGCTTTCTTTCTTCGGGGGCATTACCCTTCTGAACCTCAGCACCGCAGTTTTCAAGTGACTTCAAGTTATGTGACTTGGATGAGCCTGTTGCACCGCCGCAGCCGTCTCTACCTGTTCTGCCGCCGAGAAGAATAACGATATCGCCGTCAACCGGTCTTTCGCGTCTTACGTTTTCCTCGGGAGCAGCTGCAATAACAGCACCGATCTCCATTCTCTTTGCAGCATAACCGTCGTGATAAAGCTCATCAACCTGACCTGTTGCAAGGCCAATCTGGTTACCGTATGAAGAATAACCTGCAGCAGCTGTTGTAACTATCTTTCTCTGGGGGAGCTTGCCCTCCATTGTTTCGGAAACGGGCTTGAGCGGATCAGCAGCACCCGTAACTCTCATTGCGGCATAAACGTATGATCTGCCTGAAAGAGGATCTCTTATTGCGCCGCCGATACATGTTGCCGCACCACCAAAGGGCTCTATCTCTGTGGGGTGGTTGTGTGTTTCGTTCTTAAAGAGGAGGAGCCAGGGCTCGTCAACGCCATCAACGTTAACTGTGATCTTAACTGTGCAAGCGTTTATCTCCTCGGATTCATCAAGCTTATTGAGCTTGCCATTCTTCTTGAGCAGGCGCACTGCAATGGTAGCGATATCCATAAGGTTTACAGGCTTAGTTCTGTTGACCTCCTTACGGGTAGCAATGTATTCCTCGTATGCGTGCTGGATAAGCGCATCTTCAAAAGTAACGTTATCAATAGTTGTAAGGAACGTTGTGTGACGGCAGTGATCGGACCAATATGTATCGATCATCTTGATCTCTGTGATAGTGGGATCTCTCTGCTCGCTTATGAAGTAGGACTGGCAGAATTTGATATCGTCAAGGTCCATAGCAAGGCCCTGAGCGTTCATAAATTCCTTCAAGCCGTTTTCGTCAAGGTTAATAAATCCGTCAAGAACGGCAACCTGGGTGGGGATATCGTAATCCACAACGAGAGTTTCTACCTTATCGAGAGAAGCTTCTCTTGCTTCAACGGGGTTGATAACGTACTTCTTTATCTTGTTAACGTCATCCTCGGTGAGGCTTCCGTAGAGCATATATATCTTTGCAGTACGAACAACGGGACGCTCCTTCTGTGATATGATCTGAATACACTGTGCGGCGGAATCTGCTCTCTGGTCAAACTGACCGGGAAGATATTCCACAGCAAAAACAGTTGCATCATCGTTATCAAGCTCAGTTGACGTTATGTCAAGCTGGGGCTCGGAGAATACTGTGTTTATGCAGTAATCAAAAAGCTCTGCTTCGATATTGTCAACGTCATATCTGTTAAGAAGCCTGAGATCTTCGAGTGCTGTGATGCCGAGAAGTGACCTTACGTCACCAAGGAGGGCATTAGCCTCGTGTGCAAGCTCCTTTTTCTTTTCTACGTATATTCTGTAAACCATAATAATACCTTTCTTAAACGTTAGTAATTATTTCTTTAATGCCTTCAATGCGCGAGCACCGATGTCATGGCGATAGAATCCGTTTTCAAATTTAACTTTAGCTGTATGCTCGTAAGCTCTTGCTATAGCTGACTCAAGGTCGTCTGCAATAGCTGTAACGCCGAGCACTCTGCCGCCTGCGCTAAGGAGCTTATCGCCGTCAAGCTTTGCACCTGCCACAAAAATATCTGTGTCAGACTCAGCTTTAGGCAAACCAAGCTCAAAGCCGCTCTGATACTTTACAGGATAACCCTTTGAAGCAACTATAACACAGCAAGCGGACTTATCGTCATAGAATTCAACGGGCACATCAGCGAGTGTACCTTCGCTTACTGCCTTCATGATCTCAAAGAGGTCGGACTTCAAAAGGGGGAGAACTACCTGTGTTTCGGGATCACCAAAACGGCAGTTATACTCAATGACTTTTGGTCCGTTCTTTGTGATCATAAGACCAAAGTACAAGCAACCTCTGAATTCTCTGCCTTCGGCCTTCATAGCCTTGATCGTGGGCAGGAATATCGTTTCCATACACTCATCGGCGATATCCTTTGTGTAGTATGGGTTGGGAGCAACCGTGCCCATACCGCCAGTGTTAAGTCCTTCATCGTTATCGTGAGCGCGCTTGTGGTCCATGGATGATATCATAGGGATAACCACGTTACCGTCTGTGAATGAAAGCACAGAAACCTCGGGGCCTTCAAGGAATTCTTCGATTACAACCTTGCTGCCGCTTTCGCCAAACACCTTATCTTCCATGATATCATGGATAGCGTTTTCTGCTTCTTCTCTTGTTGTGGCGATAATAACGCCCTTGCCGAGCGCAAGACCGTCAGCTTTGATTACTGTGGGGATGGGTGCAGTCTTGATATATTCCAAAGCATCCTCAGCCTTATCAAAAACCTCGTACTGTGCGGTGGGAATACCGTACTTTTTCATGAGGTTCTTTGAAAAGACCTTGCTACCCTCAATTATTGCAGCGTTTGCCTTAGGACCAAAGCAGGGGATACCTATTTCGTTAAGGGCATCAACAGCGCCGAGCACAAGCGGATCATCGGGAGCAACAACTGCAAAGTCAATAGCGTTTTCCTTAGCAAAGGCTGTGATCTTTTCGATATCCTTTGCGCCGATTGCAACGCAAGTAGCGTCAGCCGCAATGCCGCCGTTACCGGGGAGTGCAAAAATTTCGGTAATGCTTTTGTTTTCTTTTAATTTTTTGATGATGGCGTGTTCACGTCCGCCACCACCAACTACCATAATCTTCATAATTTTCTCCAATCGTGTAAATTATTGCAGTCAGTTATTAAACACGGATACCGGCGTGGTTTTCACGCCGGCTTTTTGTCGTGTAATTATTCGTAAATGGGGAACTTTTCGCAAAGTGCGCTTACTTCGGCAATGATCTGTTCCTTTGTGTTCTCAAAGTCCGTAGCTACCAACTTGAGCCACTTAGCAATGAGGAGCATTTCTTCCTCCTTAAAACCTCTGCTTGTAACAGCGGGAGTACCTACTCTTATACCGCTTGTAACAAAGGGGCTCTGAGGATCGTTGGGGATAGTATTCTTGTTAACTGTGATATGAACCTCATCAAGGCGCTTTTCAAAGTCCTTACCCGTAATGTCAAACGGACGAAGGTCAATAAGCATGAGGTGATTGTCCGTACCGCCGGAAACAACTCTGAAGCCCTCGTTTATGAGCGCATCGCAAAGCGCAGAAGCGTTCTTGACTATTTGCTTCTGATACTCCTTGAATTCATCCGTCATAGCCTCGCCCAAAGCAACTGCCTTTGCGGCAATAATATGCATCAAGGGACCGCCCTGCACGCCGGGGAATATAGCCTTGTCGATCTTCTGAGCCAATTCCTGCTTGCAGAGTATAAGACCACCGCGGGGACCTCTCAAAGTCTTGTGAGTTGTTGTTGTAACAACGTCAGCATAGGGAACGGGAGAGGGGTGGAGTCCTGCCGCAACAAGACCGGCAATGTGAGCGATGTCAACCATCATGTAAGCACCGACCTCGTCACATATCTCGCGGATCTTAGCAAAATCTATGGTTCTTGCATATGCACTTGCACCGGAGATTATCATCTTGGGCTTACATTCAAGCGCAGTAGCGCGGATAGCATCGTAATCGAGCATTTCTGTGTCGTCGTTTACGCTGTAAGGCACTATGTTGAAGTACTTACCTGAAATATTAACGGGAGAGCCGTGAGAAAGGTGACCACCGTGTGCAAGGTTAAGACCCATTACAGTATCACCGGGATTAAGGAGTGCAAAGAACACTGCAAGGTTGGCACTTGCACCGCTGTGGGGCTGAACGTTTGCATGGTCAGCACCAAAAAGCTTCTTTGCTCTTTCTCTTGCGATGTTTTCTACTACGTCAACACACTGGCAACCGCCGTAGTATCTCTTGTCGGGGTAACCTTCAGCATACTTGTTTGTAAGCACAGTTCCTGCAGCCATAAGAACAGCCTTGGAAACTATATTCTCGGATGCGATAAGCTCAATATTGCCTCTTTGTCTTTTGAGTTCAGCGTCGCAAGCGGCAAATACCTCGGGATCAAAGCTCTCAAGTTCGTCAAAAAAATTCATTAATGTGGTTTTCCTTTCAATTATTAATGGTGGAAAAGACGCATTCCCGTGAATGCCATAGCAATGTTGTACTTGTTGCAAACGTCAATAACTATGTCGTCACGGATTGAGCCACCGGGCTCTGCAATGTAAGAAACGCCGCTCTTCTTTGCTCTTTCGATATTGTCACCAAAGGGGAAGAATGCGTCGGAGCCAAGTGCAACGCCTGAAATTGTTGCAAGGTAAGCGTCCATTTCTTCTCTTGTGAAAGGCTCGGGCTGCTCCGTAAAGTAATTCTGCCAGATACCGTCTGCACAAACGTCTTCTTCGTTCTTGTTTATGTAGCCGTCGATAACGTTATCTCTGTCGGGGCGAGTAAGTGTGGGGAGGAAGGGGAGGTTGAGCACCTTCTCATGCTGACGGAGATGCCATGTGTCTGCCTTGCCGCCTGCAAGTCTTGTGCAGTGGATTCTTGACTGCTGACCTGCACCAACGCCGATAGCCTGTCCGTCAACCGCATAGCAAACGGAGTTGGACTGTGTGTACTTGAGTGTGATGAGAGCTACGATAAGATCTCTCTTTGCACTATCGGGGAGGCACTTGTTTTCTGTAACGATATTGTTGAGGAGAGCTTCGTTGATCTCAAAATTGTTTCTGCCCTGCTCAAAAGTGATACCGAAAACCTGCTTACGCTCTATGGGATCGGGAACAAAGTCAGGGTCGATCTTAACTATGTTATAAGCGCCCTTTCTCTTTGTTTTGAGGAGCTCCAAAGCCTCGGGCTCATATCCGGGAGCGATAACGCCGTCGGAGATCTCACGAACGATGAGCTTAGCTGTAGTAACGTCGCAAACGTCGCTCAAAGCGATCCAGTCACCGTAGGAACACATACGGTCAGTACCTCTTGCTCTTGCGTAAGCGCAAGCGAGGGGAGAGTCGTCAAGACCTTCAATATCGTCAACAAAGCAAGCCTTCTTGAGTGTATCGGAGAGCTTTGTACCAACTGCTGCGGATGTGGGGCTAACGTGCTTGAATGACGTAGCTGCGGGCAAGCCGAGAGCTTCCTTAAGCTCCTTTACAAGCTGCCAGCTGTTGAAGGCATCAAGAAAATTGATGTAACCGGGACGTCCTGAGAGTATCTCTATGGGAAGATCGCTTGAATCATGCATATAGATCTTGGATGGCTTCTGATTGGGGTTACAACCATACTTCAATTCAAATTCTTTCATTATATGTATTCCTTTCAAAATTATTTATTCTTGTTTACTACTCTTGTATCAGCCTTACCTGTTTCAAGGTCAATGTATCTTACAAAGAGAGAAACCTTGTTGTCCTCGTTGAGGTTTGTCCAGATGAGGTCTGTGAGAGTGTCGATATCCACGTCGGGGAGCTCCAAAGTCTTTGGCTCACCTTCAAAGCTGGGCAAGGGATTGCCGTCGCACTTATATGTGTGGATGAACTTTGCTCTGCCTGCAATGGGGTTGCTGTAAGCGTAAGTATATCTCTGGCATGAGCTGCCGTCACCGTCAGCGGACTTAAGAATTGACATTGCGTAATTCATATCGCCCTTTTCAAGACGGATGATACCCGAAATTCTGGGTGTGTAATTGGGCGCGTCGTCCTCAAACTCTCTTGTGCGGAGAGCCTGCTCAAATGTCATCTGTCTGTCCATAAGGTCGTAGATGGTGTCAGTCTGGTCGCCGTTTGTAACGATAGTCTTATTGCCGAGCACTCTTACGGGATAATAGATGATGAGATGGGGGTCGGTCATTTTTGATTCGTCAAAAGCCTTTGTGCGGAGAGCGTCGCCTTCTTCAACAAAAACTCTGTTGCGGCTGTTAACGCTTCTGCCCATTATAAAATATGCGGTAACTGCCTTCTTGCCGTCGGCACTCTTACCTATCATAATGCCTCTGCCGTGATAAGCGAGGGAATTAAGCTCGTTTTCTATAGTTTTTATTTCCATTGATCGTTTGTCCTTTCAATATTTGATATAAGCCTTGCCGTTTGAAACGGTGATCCTGTCGTCGCAGAATAATTTAACAGCCTGTGGAAGTATTTTCCACTCAACCTGTTCCATTATTCTGAGCTGGAGGGATTCCGGAGTATCGTCCTCAAGCACATCGACCGCCTTCTGAAGGATGATGGGGCCTGCGTCACACTCCGCAGTAACAAAGTGCACTGTAGCACCCGAAACCTTTACGCCCTTTTTGAGAGCCTCCTCATGAACGTGAAGACCGTAGTAGCCCTTTCCGCAGAATGAGGGGATGAGCGCGGGATGAACGTTTATCATTTTGTTTTCAAAAGCGTTGCATACCGTTTCGTCGAGGATGGTCATAAACCCTGCATAAACCACAAGGTCAGCCTTTTCTTCGATGAGTGCATCCTTCATAGCTCTGCTGTACGAAGCTATATCGTCATAGTCCTTTCTTACAAGGACTCTTGTTTTAATGCCGTTATCCTTTGCTCTGGTGAGGGCATATGCGTCTGCCTTTGACGCTATAACGCATGTGATCTTACCGTTGCCGAGCTCACCGCGCTTTTGTGCATCAATGAGTGCCTGAAGATTTGTGCCGCCGCCCGAAACAAGAACGACTACGTTTTTTGTATTACTCAAAGATAACGCCCTCGTCACTTTCAACAACGGAGCCGATCACGTAAGCATCTTCACCGTTAGCTTTCAATATTTCAATAGCCTTATCAACGTCGCAAGCGGAAACAACGATGCTCATACCAACGCCCATGTTGAACGTATTGAACATATCTCTTTCGGGGATGTTGCCCGTCTTTGCAATGAGGTCAAATATGGGGAGGACCTTAACCGCACTTCTGTTGATCTTTGCGGACAAGCCCTTGGGGAAGCTTCTGGGGAGATTTTCATAGAAACCGCCACCTGTGATGTGAGAAACACCCTTTACTGTAACTGCATCAAAGAGTGCGAGCATGGGCTTAACGTATATCTTGGTGGGAGTAAGGAGAGTTTCTCCGATGGACTTTCCGCCAAGGCACTCAAGAGGAGTCTTGATGTCGTTATTTTCAACGTCAAACACCTTTCTTACGAGGGAGAAGCCGTTTGAATGAACACCGCTTGAGGGCAAAGCAATAATAACGTCGCCTTCCTTCATTGTCTTGTTATTGAGGATCTTGCTCTTATCAACAACACCAACGGAGAATCCTGCAAGGTCATATTCGTCAATGGGGTAGAATCCGGGCATTTCGGCTGTTTCGCCACCTATAAGGGATGCACCTGCCTGTACGCAGCCTTCTGCAATACCCTTTACGATATCGGCAATCTTTTCGGGGAAGTTCTTACCGCAAGCAATGTAGTCGAGGAACAACAAGGGCTTAGCACCGCAACAAATGATGTCGTTAACGCACATAGCAACGCAGTCAATACCAACTGTGTCGTGCTTGTCCATAATAAAAGCAAGCTTGAGCTTTGTGCCAACACCGTCCGTACCGCTTACGAGTACGGGCTTTGTGATGCCTGTCATGTCTAACTCAAAGAGTCCTCCGAAACCACCGATGTCAGAGCATTCAGCACCCGTCATGGTTCTTGCAATATGTTGCTTCATAAGTTCAACGGCCTTGTAGCCGGCTGTGATGTCGACGCCCGCTGCTGCGTAGCTGTCAGATTTGGATTTTGTGTTCATGATATGACTTATCCTTTCAATATGTAATGTTATAATTCTTTTTTATTTTATTCCTTGCCGTTACAGCAATACGTACAGAGCTCGCATTCGTCAAGCCCTATGGATTCTATCAAGCCCTCAAGGGACTGGTATTCAAGTGATGAGAATTTGAATTTATTGCAGATAGCCTGGCGCATTGACTTGCCACGCTCTGTCTTTCCGTCGAGGTATTCGTCAATATGGTTGAATCCCTCCTCGCCCTCAAGCTCCATTATTATCTGCCTTGTTATGAGCTCCATTTCGGAGCGACTGTTAGAGAAGTTAAGATACTTACAGCCAAACATTATAGGCGGGCAGGCGGAGCGCATATGAACGTCCTTTGCACCGTGCTCGTAAAGGAATGAAACCGTTTCTCCAAGCTGAGTACCTCTTACGATGCTGTCATCAACAAATAACAGCTTCTTTCCTTTGATGAGCTCGTGAACGGGTATCTGCTTCATTCTTGCGATCATTTTTCTTTGTGCCTGGTTTGAAGGAGTAAAGCTTCTGGGCCACGTTGGAGTGTATTTTATAAAAGGCCTTGCAAACGGGATGTGAGCCTTATTGGAATATCCTATTGCATGCGGTGTACCGGAATCAGGAATACCGCTTACGTAGTCAATATCCTGCGCAACGCCGCTTTCCTTGTCTGCCTTTGCCATTATTTCGCCGTTCTTGTAACGCATCGTTTCTACGTTTACACCCTCGTAGGATGAGTTCGGAAAGCCGTAATACGTCCAGAGGAAGGAGCATATCTTTTTCTTTTTCCTTGCAGGGGAGAGCACTTTTACTTCATCCGGAGTTATCTCTACGATCTCGGCAGGACCAAGCTCTCTTAAATATTCGTAACCGAGCTTTTGTTGCGCAAACGATTCAAATGAAACCGAATGTCCGCTATCGTCCTTTGCAAGCACGATCGGCAGTCTGCCGAGCTTATCTCTTGCGGCAATAAGGTTGCCGTCCTCCTTAAGGATGAGTATTGAAGCAGTACCGTCTACCACCTCGTGAACGTATTTTATGCCGTCCACCAAATTTCCTTTGTGATTGATTATTGCAGCTATAAGCTCGGTATCGTTTATTTTACCGGTATCCATTGCATTAAAATGGCATCCGGATTCAAGCAACATATTTACTAGTTCTTTTGCGTTGTTGATCCTGCCGATAGTGCTTATAGCGTATGTACCGAAATGAGAACGGATAAGTATGGGCTGAGGATCGGAATCACTTATACAACCAATGCAGGAAGTTCCTTTCATTACTCCGGGCACAGCGTCAAACTTTGTTCTGAACGGTGAGTTTTCAATATTGTGAATTTCTCTTTGAAAGCCCTTCACACTGTCAACTGCTGCCATTCCTGCTCTCTTTGTTCCGAGATGGGAGTGATAATCAGCTCCGTAGAATACGTCGATTATACAGTCTCTGTGTGAAGAAACACCAAAAAAACCACCCATGTATTTATTTTCCCTCCGATAGTTTACGGCAAAATGGAGTTATATGCCGTACATGTATTGTCAGTTATTATATTTTGCGGCAACAGCCTCGTTCTTTTCAAGAACCTTCTTTGCAGCGGCAGCTCTTGCGTTGTTTAATTTTTCAGCAAGTGCAACGTCCTCAACGGCAATTATCTGGATCGCCAAAAGAGCTGCGTTTACTGCGCCGTCAATAGCTACTGTTGCAACGGGAATGCCTGCGGGCATCTGCACAGTGGACAAGAGTGCGTCAAGCCCATCCAACGTGGAAGATTTTACGGGAATACCTATAACGGGGAGAGTAGTATTTGCAGCGATAGCACCTGCCAGGTGAGCAGCCTTACCTGCTGCGGCAATAATAGCACCAAAGCCGTTATCCCTTGCGCTTGAAGCGAATTCCTTTGCTTCAACAGGTGTTCTGTGTGCTGAATAAATATGCACCTCAAACGGTACACCGTATTCTTTAAGCGTATCAAAAGCTTTTTCAACTACGGGAAGATCGCTGTCACTTCCCATTATAATAGCAACCTTTTTCATGGTTTTCCTCCAAGAATAAACATTAAATAACGACAAAAAACTATTCCGCCGTATTATATAAATTATACAGTATTTCTCTTAAAATGTCAAGCCGATTAATACTCAAAATTAAAATTTTATATTGAATCTATATTGCCCCCGTACAGCCTGACTGCAAATTATTATGAACGAAAAACCGCTTAAACAAAAATTATATTAATATGGTAAGAAAATTAAGAATAATTTATGAATTTTGATATATTTGGCACAAAAACAAGTTGACATGAAAGGTGATAAATGATATAATCTTATAAAGGGAAAATTGTTTGTATAATTTCCTTTTATCTATCAAGAATGGAGATCGATTATGAGTAAAAAAGTTTTGGCGTTTGACTTCGGCGCTTCCAGCGGCAGAGCAATGCTTGCGGAATATGACAAGGACAACAAAAAAATAAACATGACGGAGAT
>SVGF01000127.1 GCA_015056475.1 Clostridiales bacterium | reverse complement strand
GAGAGAACAATGCGGAAAGAAAAACCGCTTTGCTCTCTCTTTTTCTGCTTTTAGTGATATTCTTTGCTTTCGCAAAGAGTGATATGATTGCTATCGCAATCGTGATATTGAAGCCTTGCGGCTTCAGTGATATTCTATTCGCCTAAAAGCTCGCGCAGCGAATATCACTCGGCGTAAGCCGAATATCACTGCGAAGCAAGATCACTCGCCGCAGGCGAATAGAGTAGGCGTGATACTCCGCTAAGAGTATCACGCCTATCCTCCGACCGTTTTTTTATCTTTCTTTAATATCTGCGGACAATATCTCGTCCCTTCTGTCCAAAATATCATTAGTTGCAACAGCCTTTTCAATAGAATCAACACCGATTCTGTCTATTGCGGCACCGAGGCGCTCCTTTGCAAAGCCGTTTTCCTTGTACCAAAGCATTACCTTTTCAATAACGGTTGGAACTTCATCCTCGGCAAAGATTCCCGAAAGCAATGTTCCCATTCTTTGTGTTTTGCCCCACGTTCCGCCGACAAATACTCTGCATGCAGATTCAGCCTCCTTTGGTGCGGCACCAAACGGGCATTTGCCGATGCAAACTCCGCACTTTGTGCAACGGGAGGCGTCAACCACAGCCTTGCCGTCAACAATGCTAACAGCCTTTGACGGGCAGGACTTTGCCACAGCGCAGACTTTGCAGCCCTTGCACTTTTCAGAATCAAAAGTAAAGACCTTACAACCCTCAATGCCAACGTCGTTGAGGCTTGGCTTCATACAGCTATTGGGGCATCCGCCAACGCCTATCTTGAATTTGTGGGGAAGCTTAACGTTGCTCATGCCAATATAGAATTTGTTATGTATCACTTCTGCGAGCTTCTGGGTGTCAATATTTCCGTAAACGCATGTTGAACCCTTGCAGGCTGTGATGGGGCGTACCCTTGCACCCGTGCCGCCAAAGCTGAGCCCGCAGGAGTCAACAAACTCGCAGGCGGCATCAATACTGTCAAAATGGATCCCCTGAATCTCAGCAGAAAGTCTTGAAGTAAAAATAACGTTACCGTTACCGAATTTTTCTGCACATTCTGCAATTACCTTAAGCTGATGTGCGCTGAATTTTCCACCGATGGACACCACTCTGCCAGAAAAGCATTCTGTGCCTCTGTTTTGCAGAAATCCTTTTCCTTTTACTTTTGTAATATCTTCTTTTGTAATGCTCATAAATTTCCTCTTATATAATTATTTTCTGACCGCAGCTTAAATAATAAAGTCGGTCAACGTACTTTTTCAAATATTCAAATTGCTTTTCGCCCGTGCAATGGCATGTGTAAAACGTGCAACTGCATTGCAAAATGCTTTTGCCAAGCACGGTCAATTCATCGTCGAGCTCCATTTTTGAAGTATGGAAGCCACCAATAACAATATCGGGCTTTATTGCTTCAACTATATTGATTATCCCTCTGTGTGAGCAACCGCTTATAAGCACGCGTTTATTGTCGCGCTCAATGAGTAAATATTGCTCGTGGTCAAAATCGTCGTCAACTATAGCTCCGTCAAGCTCCTTTTTTAGTCCAAAGCAACCGAATTTGTGATTTTTGGGGACATTTTTGTAATTGATTATGGTAATACCGTCAAAAATTATGGTGTCCTCGCAAATAGTGATGAACCTTTTATTGCCGAGCAATTCTTTATCAAGCCCAATGTATTTGTTTTGTGCGTTGTAGTGGGGCACAAATGAGTTTTGCGGAATATATACCGATGCTGTGGCGTTGAGCTCCAAGAATTTATTGAGCCCGCCGCCATGATCGTAATGCCCGTGTGAGAGTACGGCAATATCAACTTTTGACAGATCAACCGACAACTGTTGGGCATTCTTTGCAAAAAGATCGGTTTGTCCCATATCAAACAGAAGCTTGACGTCATCGGTATCAATAAACAAGGACAATCCGTGCTCAGCGGTGCATCCGTTTACGGCTGTATTTTCGGTAAGACAGATTATTTTCATTATACTGTCATTCTGAAATCGAGTGCGGATGGCAAGGGATAAAGCTTTTCTGCCTTGATTCTTATCTCTGCGTCATACGTAATTCTGCCGTCCTCGCTTGAAAGTGATGCGCTTCCTCTGCGCTTTGCGGATTCGGATACGCTCTCCCATTCGGGCTGATCAATACCCTCGTCGCGACGGATGATTGCTTCGTGGATCCTGTACCACAGCTCACCCAAGAGTGTTTCGCCCTCGCGGATATCTGCGGCTGCAGCACCCTTGAGTAAGAGCTCCTTAGCTTCGTCGTAATGTCCGCAAGCGGCGTGACATTCTGCAAGCTGAAGCATAATTCTGCCGTTTGCCATAACTTTATCGCTGAACAATTGTGAAAGCTCAATAAAATCAGCTTCCTTGCGCTCTGAGATAGCGTTTACGCCTGTCTGGATAGCAAGAGGAGCTACGTCGGGATACTCTGTGACTACTGTCTTTAAGAAATCGTACAGAGTTTTACCCTGCGGATCATTTTTTGAATCGAATATAGCTTTGCAATAGAGTGACAGGAATCCTGGCTTTTCGTTATTGTCTTTGGCGATATTGATTGCCTTTTCCCAAGCGGCGTTTGCGGCTTTGAGGTGATTGTTAAAGAATTCGGCAATACCCATGTGCTCGTGCAATGCAATGCTTTTAGCACCAACGCCGTTTGCACATTCGTGCATCATGTCAAGCCATGTATCGTCAACCATAAATCCGCCCTCAATTGTGCCGTTGGGGAAAGTGCCGTTTGTAACGAGCTCGCGCATTGCTGCAGCCGTGCCGTCCATATCGTCGCATTCAAAGCAGAGATGGCTTGTGATATCAGCTTCGCCTGCCTTTTGTCTGCGCATTCTTTCGAGTGCGCCCCACGGGCTTCCGCTCATCATGCAGCGTCCCTTGCGGCGTGACATTTCTTTTGTTGCTTCGTGCTCCTTTATGAGCCATTCCTCACTTATTGCAAGCTCAAGCTTTTCTTCAACCTCTGCCTTTGCTTCTTCCCAAGTGCCGTGTATCTTTTTGGGGTCACCGCTGAAAGCACCGTAAGCCTCGGTCCATTCAAACGTTGAATTTGCGGGCATGAGCACCATTTCTGCCTGGGAGCGACCCAAGCCTGCTTGTATCTCTATGTATGCCGAGCCCTTTACAGAAAGGTATTCCTGCCATCTCTTGCCGCCTTGGTGAGTGCCCCAAAGGAACATTTTTCTGCCCTTTTGTCTTGCTGTTGAAGTTTGCACAAAACCGAATCCGTCACCGCCCACAGCAGCCTCGTAATGACGCTTTTCGTCGGGGATGTAGAAGAAGTATTCCTTTGCGCGCTTGAAGTTTGCGGGGTAGGTGCAGTCAAAGTCGACTGATCTGTCGGGGTAATCCGATAATTTAAGGTTCATTTCTCCGTCATAGCCGATTGATGCGTTTGTAGGCGCTATAATTCTTACGTCGTCCCTTTGATCGACGGAAATGTTCGACCACCAATACATCGGCACGTCGCGATTGTTGGGGTTATGTATGCATACTCTCAACATCAGGAATTTACTGTTTTCGGGCAGATAAAAATCTATCTGATAAACTATGCGCTGTACTCTCTCATATTCATACATTCGGAGCACGGGACCTCTTTCGTCATCTTCAAGAAAATCAACGTAAAGGGGTGAAGCTGTAAATACTGTGTGGCCAATAGTGCCGCAGTTGTACTCAACACCACCCGAAAACCATGCGTTCAGAATAGCGAGGTTTGCAGGCTGGAATACGGGATTCCTGTGCAAAAGCTCACGACCTGAAGATTTATCGAGGATCGACCAAAGCCTTCCGCCGAGCCTTGGAACAAATTCGGCGCGAATATAATCGTTTTCAAGAACTATGGATCTAAGACCACGGGTAAGCTTGTTGCGGTCGTAATCGTCGAGCATCTGATAGGGCAAATTTGAGCGCACTCCGCCTGAGCCGGGCGCAAGGCGCTCGGGGTCTTCTTTACTTACTGTCATTCCGAAATAAACGGGAGCACCCTCGGTACGGTTTGAATTAACGTCGGGTAATGGGTTTGCCTTTGGAAAATCAGCCGCGGGCAGAATTAAATGATCAAATCTTAGTGTAGTCATATTTTTTCTCCATCTCAAGATTTATTTCTTATAGGATACATCTATTATACTATTTTGTTTTGTTAAAGTCAATAAAAACAGAAAAAAATTATAAAATTTTAATAAAGGTATTGACAAAAACAATACTTCGTGATATGATATATTGCGTAAGGAGGAGTATGCATGGATATACAGTTAAAACGAGGTTTATTGGACGTAAGCGTGCTTACAGCTATAAAAAATGAAGATTCATACGGCTACAAAATAATAAAAGATATGAAGCCCTATA
>SVGF01000126.1 GCA_015056475.1 Clostridiales bacterium | reverse complement strand
GAAGTTTGTACCTTGTCTGCGATTATTATAACATAATGAAACGCGCAATACGCGTTTCTACCTTAAATGTTTCAATAATCGCATTTGAACAAACGAAGTTTGTACCTTGTCTGCGATTATTATAACATAATGAAACGCGCAATACGCGTTTCTACCTTAAATGTTTCAATAATCGCATTTGAACAAACGAAGTTTGTACCTTGTCTGCGATTATTATAACAAAAAACCGCAGAGAATAAATCTGTGGTTTCTGTAATTTTTGGGCAAGCAAAAAATTCTGTTTTTTCCTGTCGGTAGGTAACCTATCCTTAAAACTGTCCTTAAGAGTACCGCTCTATTGCAGGAGCTTTTGTTTTATTTCAGCTTAATTTCACACGTGAACATATTTTCTCCGCTCTGGTTTTTGCCCAGCGCGTAGATATACCCGTTTTCTCTTTTTGAGAATATACTTATCGTGTTGCCGACGGTCACTTCCTTGTGGTAGTCGAGTCTGAAAGAGCTTATAACCTCATCTGGCTTTGGGTCAACCGCATTCAACACAAAATTAGCGTATTTAGTGTTGTTGACGTGGTTGTTTTCGTCAATATCGGTAAAACCGGGTGTAACGCTGTAAGCGGGGGAGTCGATGCTTTGGATGTTGAGCCTCGGTAGCTTGCCCTCAAAGGTTATATCCGTGCAGAATTCGCCGTCCTTTAATGGGTAAATGTCGTTTATCATAACTATCTTTCGCTTTTCGGCGCTCACTACCACCCATTCGGACGTACCCATTACAAGCGGAGTGCCGTCCTCGGCAGAGATAAGATAATCCCTGCGGTAATTTATGCCCTTTGGCGGATGAGGCCAAGTGCGCACAACAACCGTTCTGAATTGCTTGTCGGTGTAAAGCTCCTCGTATTTTGATTTTGCGAGCACCCAAATAAGTCCCGTGTCGGAATCCGGTCCCAAAGCGATGCCAAGCTCCCTTGCGTGCGAGCCTGCAACGTCCTGAAAAAGGTCGAGCACGCTTGCGGGCTGAAGTCTGCCGTGGCAGTTAAAGTCCGACGTTCTGAGTCGGTAGGTGCATTCGTATATTCCTTTCATATTTCTCCTCAAAAAACCATGAGCCCCTGCGAGTTGCAGAAGCTCAAGGGGTGTTTATTAAAGCTTAATTACTGTCTTTGTTGCAGATGATTCTCTTGCAGCGTCAATAATTCTCAAAACTGTTCTAACCTGATCGTATTCAACGAGCATTGGTGCGCCGTTTTCGATAGTGTCGAACATGGACTTATACAATTCAACCCAGTCCTGCTTAACCTCAAAGCCGTCATCGGGGTACTCCACTCTCTTAAGACCGTCAAGAACTGTGATTGTCTTTTCTGTCTTGTAGCAGCCGTTCTCATCGTATGCATCGATGGTGCCGTGTTCAACAACCTTTTTATCACCGGCCCTGAGTGTACCACTCTTGTTGTAGCCTTCTTCGATCCAAAGCTGACCGAGGTCGCCTCTCAAATTCCATCTATACATGGGAACGAGTGTTTCACCGCAAACAACAACTCTTGCTGTTGCGCCGCTTTCAAAGTTGATGTATACCTCGGCGTAGTCGTCACAGTCTGTGAGCTTGATGCAGTCGAGGTTAGCGTAAACGCTAACAGCCTTGTCATCCTTCATAAGGAAGATTATCTGGTCGATAAGGTGAACGCCCCAGTCGTAGAGTATACCGCCGCCGTGGCTTGCAAGTGTTCTCCAGCCGTCCATATAGCCGCCTGTGAAAGTTGCTTCAATACGCTTCATGTTGCCGAGTCTGCCTGTTTCGTAAGCGTGCTTAGCAATAAGGAAGTCGCAGTCGAATCTTCTGTTCTGGTGAACGAAGAAATACTTACCGCACTTTTTAGCTGTAGCAACCATCAAGTCAAACTCGTCGATGGACATAGCAACGGGCTTTTCGCAGATAACGTGCTTGCCTGCTTCAAGAGCCTTGCATGTCATTTCGCAATGGAAATTGTTGGGTGTAGCAACAACAACGATGTCAAATTCGTCGCTTGCGAGGAATTCCTCAAGGTTATCGTATGCCTTAAGACCGTTTTCAACAGCGACGTTACGAATAGACTCACGAACGTCGTAAACCGCTACGGGTGCATAATCAGGATGAGCGTCCTGTCTGTCTCTGGCAACCTGAAAGTGGTAACCTCCACCCATACCGCCAAAGCCAATAAATCCAACTCTATGCTTCATAATAGTTCCTCCTGAGTAATCAGTGAAATAATATTTGTGTTATTACAGCGTAATTATATCATACTTTATTTTGTATTGCAAGAAATTTTTTTATAATTTTATTAAAGTATTTTAAGTTATTTTCTATATGGTTATGTAAATATCCAAAGTATTGTATTGACAAATAATGTCAATAAGAGTATAATAAGAAAAATTACGTTTTAAGAGGTAATAATTATGGAACTAAAAGGTAAAAAATTGAATGCCCTTGGCGACAGCATTACAGAGGGCGTAGGCGTATCCTGCAGCGAAAAGATATTCTTTAATCTTATTAAGGACAAGGCGGAGCTTGCGGCAGCGAGAAATTACGGTATCAGCGGCACAAGGATCGCTCGCCAGGCGGATGATCCCGGCAGAGCATACGTTGAACGCTTTGATAAGATGGATGATGATGCAGATATAATTCTTGTTTTCGGCGGAACAAATGACTACGGCCACGGCTCAGCTCCCATCGGCACAATGGAAGACAGAACTCCCGATACTTTCTACGGTGCTTGCCACGTTCTTTTTGAAGGCCTTATGAAGAAGTACCCCTTGGGAACAATAGTAATTATGACTCCCGCACAGAGATCCGTTGGTGCGGATATACCCAGAATACATCCCTCAAGAGTAAACGCAACTGTTCTTGATTACAGCAATATCCTTAAGCAGGTGGCTGAGTATTACTCACTTCCCGTGGTTGATATTTACGCAATGGGTGGAATCCATCCCCAGATCGAGAGCAACAGAATTGCTCTTTGCCCGGACGGCTTGCATCCAAACGATGCCGGTCACGAGCTTTTGGCTTCAAGAGTTTTGGGTGTGTTGAAGGCGTTGTAAAACTACGTTTAATAATTCATAAAATTTCAGAGAATGGATCGGTAAAAATGTACGATACATTCTCTTTTTTTATGTAGTTTTGAATTAAAAATAATTTGCAAAATGTGTATGGATTTTTAGCGCATTCACAAAAAGTTTAAAATTGGGTGAGAGGTAAAAGTATTGATATTTTTTATGTAATGTGATATACTTAAAATACAAGAGAAGACTATCTCATATACGTGCTGCAACGACGGTACATAGAATGTAAATGTAAAAATTAACGTACAAGGCAGCACTTTTTAATAAGTGTGGCTTTGTGCGGTTTTTTTATAAATACAAAAAGGAGAAACAAAAAATGAAGAAAATTGTTTTAGTGCTTATTGCATTATCGGTAGTTCTTTCGCTTGCGGGCTGTGCGTATTCTGTTGACGATATAAAACGGGAATACGCAGCGCTGGAGGAGAGGATATCTAATGAAAACGTGCAGACTATCACGTCTGAAAAGTGGGCGCTTGAGGGTTATTCCGAAATTTTCGGCATGATAGCGTCAAGCAGTAATAAAAATACTGAGGAATATGCCGCACTTGTGCGCGAGATAACCAAAAATACCTCTGAGTTTGATGACGAGGACGTATTTGATGTTGCTAAAAGTTACAGTGATTTGTTTGATGCGCTTGCAAATGATGAGATTGAGCTTGGTATTAATGATCTCAATGTGAAATACAAGCAAAACGGTTTTGCAATGGTAATTGAATATGCGGGAAGTCAATACAACTACTCGGTTAAAAAATTAACGGAGGACGATCCTGATTATACTGGTAATTCAAGCTTGGAGTATGACGGCTCAATGGGTAAGTACAGAATGCTGATTTCAATATCGGATATTGAAGCCACAGCGAAATTCAGAGAAAAGCATGATTTTGATAAAGTATATAATCTGGTAACTACAATCGATGCAATACTTAAATTGAAGGTTGTAAGCCCTGACACACATTCTGTGTATATTGTGATAGGCTCTGATAAGCCCTTGTCTGTTACGGAATGTAACAGCAAAATGCTATTACCAATGGGTGAGTTGCAGATAGATATTTCGGTTGAATAATATTCAGTAAGTGTTAAGGCGGACCTGTAAATTCGGGTCCGCCTTTAGTGTTAAGTTCTATAAGATCACGTAGCATTATTTGCCGCAACCGCAGCCATAACGCAAGCGCACATTGCAGCCTGCTGTGCCGCCATAGCGCTTATTGCAGAGCTTATGGATGCCGCAGTTGTTGTAGTAACGTTTTTACCCGTTGCTGTGAGGGAAGAAACTATCA
>SVGF01000007.1 GCA_015056475.1 Clostridiales bacterium | reverse complement strand
CAGTTTTTTACCTGAAAACGGCTGGCTTGAGGAGATCTATAACGGGATAGCTGAAGCTTTGGAGACACTGATGCCGTTTATTATAGGCTTTACTATAGTGGCAAGCGCAGTGGCATTTGCTGTTGCTGCTGCACAATTTATTGCAGGCAGTATCATGGGCGTTGGATATGCGAAGTTCAATCTTGACCATATCGACGGCGAAAAGGTGTCGCTTGTAACCATCTTCAAGGCGTTCAAGGACTTTGCAAGACCTGTAATTGCAAATCTGTGGATGTTGCTTTTTATAACCGTAGGATTTATATGCTTCATCATTCCGGGCATAGTACTTTCATTCAATTACGCAATGGTTCCTTACATTCTTGCAGAGAATAAGGAGATCTCCGGTCGCGATGCGTTGAGAGCTTCGACTGAATTAATGAGAGGCAACCGCTGGAGACTGCTCTGCCTTGAGCTCAGCTTTATAGGATGGAAGTTGCTTTCAATTCTTACGTTTGGAGTATTAAACTTATGGATAAATCCGTACCTTGCAATGGCACGAGCTGATTTTTACCGCGAGATATCGGGTACAAGAAGGATCGCAGCAGAATTCAGCGTTGAGCAGGACGAAGTTCAAAATTGATAACCCACAAAGCATTCGCAAAAATATTTTGCGGATGCTTTTTTTATTGTAAAAAATGACAATATATGCTATAATAGAATTGCAGAAGCGATATAATAAAACCAAAGGAGAAAAATTATGAGTAAAAACAAATTTTTAACAAAGAACAGATTGTTCTACGTAGTATTGGCATCTGTTGGTCTTGTTGCCGCAGCAGCCGGCGTTTTGGGTCTTCAAAATATTGGTGACCGGCACCCTACTACTGCTGACTTTGGAGTGTGGTTGATGCTTGAGTATGTGGGTGGTGCAAGTGTTATTGTAGGGTTGCTTGGTGTTATTTTTTCAAAAACAATGCTCCCGGTCACTACTCTTATATCATTAGTTCCGGTGATAACGGCCTGTACTTTTTTAATGTCAGGATTCAGATCCACCAAAGCATATCCGATTGAGTCCGCTATTTTAGGATTGTTGTCACTCTTGAGTTTCATAGCGTCCTTAGTCCTGTTTATATGTTATATAATTATTAAGCAGGAGTATAAAATCAGCAATCCTAAGTACAAAACGTTTTTGAGTGTTGTATTGGATATACTTACAGCGGTGTTGTACTTTTTGCCATGCTTATATACAGGTCAATTTTTGGACAACTTCTTAAATTATCTCATTCACGGATAATATCAACTAAAAAACAAAGGAGAAAAATTATGAGCAAAAACAAATTTTTTACAACAAACAGAATCCTCTACATGTCACTCGCTCTTGTTGGTATAGTGCTTTTTGTGATATCTGCGTATGTTTTGGACTACGCTGAACTTTTGCAAAAAACGCATGATTCAATGGTAGTCATCAGGAATTCAAGAGTAATAGAAATCTTGGGCCTTGCAATGCAATACGGCGGCGGTGCAAGTATAATCGTCGGTCTGCTTGGTGTAGTCTTTTCAAAAACAATGCACTTTTCCACAACTCTTATATCGTTGGTGGCGGATGTAACGTTGTGTGCAATCGTGCATGCTATATTCACTTCCCCAAAAGCTTATCCTATCGAGAGTAATATATTTTCGGCTATATCAATACTTGGTATAATATCATCGATATGTCTTTTATTCTATTACACTCACTTGAAAGGCAAATTTTCGCTCAAAAATCCGCGTTTTAACATGCTTTTCAGTTTTATTTTGGATGTAGTTACGGTGGCACTGTATTTCTTACCGTGTTTCTTTGCATCAAATTTTTGTGTTTCTTATTTGAATTATCTTATTCACAGATAATATGCTTAAATTTTAAGGAGAATTTTTATGTTTCAAATGACAGTAATACAGGGCTGGAGCTCTTGTGTAAATACCGACGTTTATCAGGCACGTTGGACGCAACAAAAGCCGTCAACCATATATATCCACGGCTGGAATAATGACGCCGATTGGATTGAACTCAACGTTGGCGCGTACCTTGAATGTGAGGATAATGCCCACATGCCCGACCCTGAAACATTCAAATCTGATTTTCTTGAGGAGGATAAGTTCAAGAGAGGTATTGCAACCTATACTTTCTCGCAAAACGACGCAGTTGAGCTTACATACAGCGCAAATTCATTTGCGGGCGGTAAATATCATTACGTATTAAAGCTTGCTTATGATCACGTCCGTCTTGACGTTGGGTATGAGTACAAAGGTAAGTTCCTCCTCAAAAAAGCAACCTACTGCTCTTACGTTGCAAACAGAGGCTCAGTATTCAATGCAGATACTCTTTTCAATCCCAATCCGTCGGCTCACGGTACGCAATATTCTGTCCTTAGTGCTAACGTTACCGTCGGCTCAAACAGTGAGCGCTGGTTTTCACCCGCACCGTTCTGCTTCCCGCTTAAGCTGAAAAACGGAAAGTGGATGAGTGTTTCAGTTGCTCCGACCGTTGATGAGCTTGATTTTTCGGGCTTTTCAAATACACCTTGCTTTGGTGGCGAGTGCGCATTCTCGCTTGACTACACGAGCGAACCGGAATACGAGGACAGCGTACACTTGCCCGAGCTTGTTTTCCGTTTTGATGCAGATTCCGAGTTTGATGCATTGGAAAAATACACAAAAGGTCTTGTTGAGCTCGGCAGGGTAGAAGATCTCGTTCGTCAAAAGGCTGATTGGTGGAAGGGCGTAATGGTCTGCGGATGGTTTGCGCAGGGCGGAACAGCAAATTGTACTCAAGCGCTTTACGAAAGCCATATTGCAAAATATGATGAGCTTGGAATCGATTGGGATATGCTCACTATCGACGATTTCTGGGGCAAGGAACACGGCATCTGGCGAGTTGACGAGGAGAAATGGCCTGACTTAAAAGGTTTTATTGCCCGTCAGCACAAAAAGGGCAGAAGGGTCCTTCTCTGGGTGTGCATTGATCCTAAGGGGCTTCCCGATGACGAGGTCTATATCGATGCTGGACATAGACTGCTCGATCCGTTGAATCCCAAGTATATAGCCCGTGTTTACGAAAGCTTTAGATATATGTTCGGTAATGAGAATGATTCTCTTGATGCCGACGGCATTAAGCTTGACTTTACTGGTGTTGTTCCAAAACCGGGTGAATGCAAATGCACCAAGCGTCTTTACGGCGTGCGTTATCTCTATGAGTTGTATAAGCTTTTCCACGATGCCGCAAAGAGGGTAAAGCCCGATTGCTTGCTCGATTATCAGGTTGCAAATCCGCATTTTGCTAAATTCCACGATATGACAAGACTCAATGATTTCTTCTTGCCAAATGATATTGCGCTCCCTGTAATGGAAACTCGTGCAAAAATCGCACGAAGTGCAAATTTCGGAGCGGAGATAGATACCGATCACCCCGATTCTGTTGAGTATTACGAAAATTCATATAAATTCGGTAATATGAGCTTGTATATCTCAAATAAAAATTTAGATATACGCAAGGCCGAGGTCGATGCTATCCGTCGCACGATAAACGAGCATATCAAGTCCGGAAAAAAGTAATTACAATAATAAATTCCGTAGATCGTTTGAAGATTTACGGAATTTTTACGTTACGTTAAAGTTTTATTTGGATTCGGCTAAAATTATTTGACAAACCGTAAACTTTGTTGTATAATAGATTTCGAAATATAATGAATATTCATTTAGGAGGCATATTATGTCTGAAAAGAAAATAACCGTTGCCATTGTCGGTCTTGGCTCAAGAGGTAACTCTTACGCAAGCAGTTGCGCATTGCTTTCCGATAAGGTAGAAATTGTAGCTTGTGCAGATATTGATCCCGACAAGCTTCAGAGATTCTCAAAGAAGTATAACATTAAGCCCGAAATGCAGTTCAATTCTGCTGAAGAATTGCTCCAGCAGGACAAGCTCGCTGACGTTTTGTTCGTTTGCACACTTGACCAGCTCCATTATCCCCATTCGATCCCCGCACTTAAGAAGGGCTATCATCTTTTGCTTGAAAAGCCTGCTTCAAACGATCCCGTTGAATGTATGGAGATCGCAAGAGTTGCAAATGAGTACAACAGAAAGGTTGTAGTTTGCCACGTTATGCGTTACACAGCATTCCTCCGCACACTCAAGAGCATTCTTGATTCCGGCAAAATCGGTGACATCATGTGTATTCAGGCAAACGAGGGTGTTTGCTTCTGGCATCAGGCTCACAGCTTTGTAAGAGGTAACTGGAGAGATAAGAACACCACAAGCCCCATGCTTTTGCAGAAGTGCTGTCACGATATGGATATGTTCCTTTGGCTCACAGGTAAGCATTGCAAGAGCATCACTTCATTCGGTACGCTTTCTCACTTCAAGCCCGAATGTGCTCCCGAGGGTGCAACAAAGAGATGTAACGAGGGTTGCCCCCATTACTACACATGTCCTTACAGCATAAAGCCCTGCTATCTTGATTGGGGCGAAAAGGGTATATTCACATGGCCCATGGACGTAGTATCTCAGGAGCCTACAATGGAAAGCCTCAAGAAGAACCTTGAGGAAGGTCAGTACGGACGTTGCGTATACTTCTGTGACAATAACGTTGTTGACCACCAGGTTGTAAATATGCTTTTTGATGACGATCTCATGATCAATTTCAATATGTGCGCGTTCACAGATACAAGCGGCGGCAGAAACATTCATATTATGGGTACAAAGGGCGAGATCAAAACTCCCATCGGCGGCGATAAGATCGAGGTTAACGTATTCCGTCAGCCCGCTGAATTTGTTCCCGTTCAGGATGTAAATGATGAATTCGGTCACGGCGGTGGCGATATGGGCATCGTAGAGGATATCGTAGACTTGTTGTTGGATGAGGGCGCAAATAAGGAGTCCGTAACTTCCATCGACGTTTCCATCGAAAGCCATATCATGTGTATTGCGGCAGAGGAGTCCCGCGAAAACGGCGGTAAGCTCATCGACATCGCAGATTTTACAGAAGAATTGAAAAAACAGGTTAAGTAATATGAGATTTAATAAAATGAAATTCGATAGCACCATCACGGTTTGGGATGAGGCTATTCCGCTTGGTAACGGTGCGTTGGGTTGCCTTATATGGGGCAATTCCAACGGCTTGCGCCTCAGTATTGACAGATGTGATATCTGGGACTGTACAGATCCGCCTCAAATGACTGAGGATTATTCCTACAAAACGCTCGTTGAGCTCGCAAGAAAGGGCGACGTGGACAGAATCAGAAAGATATTCAGCTCTCCCTATTCAAAGCCGGCTCCCACAAAGCTTCCTGCAGGTAAGATCATTATCAATATGGGAGTTGATGCTAACGTTGTTTCTGAGCTTGATATTGAAAGGGCACAAGCGACGATTACTGCCGACGGTGTTGTGCTTGAATCATTCCTTGATGCTGCTGATACAAAGGTGGGTTTCATTAAGATAAACAATACAAACAGCGTTGTAACTATCGAAAATCCCGCATTCGGTATCATCGGTGAGATAAAGCCCGAGGAGCAGGTCCACAATTCCCTCAAAACACTTCATTATGAGCGTGCAAAGAGAGTCTGCGAAGAAAAGAACGGTATTACGTATAAGTGTTTCACGCAGAAGATAAGCGACGTCAATACGTACGGCTTATTCTTGCTTGAAAAGGATGTTGACGGTGCAAAGTACGTAGTATATACTGTTGAAAGAGGTCTTTCCGCTGATGAGATATCAAGCATCGCGTGGGTTAAACTTGAAAAGGCACTCGAAAAGGGCTATGATGCTGTAAAAGAAGATCATCTTTCTTGGTGGAAGGAATATTGGTCCAAGAGCTTTATTAAGCTTGACGAAGACGAATTCTTTGAGAGAAATTGGTATCTTTCAAACTATTTCCTTGGCTCATGCTCTAGAAAGGGTTATTTCCCCATGCCCTTGCAGGGTGTTTGGACGGCAGATGACGGCGCGATTCCGCCGTGGAAAGGTGACTATCATCACGACCTCAATACAGAGCTCAGCTATTACAGCTATCTCAAGGCAAACCACATAGAGGAGGGCGAATCCTTTGTGGATTACGTTATTTCTCTTGAGGATAGTGCTAAGAAATTTGCCAAGGCTTTCTATGATGTTGATGACGGACTCTGCGTACCCGGTTGTATGGATATCGAGGGTAATTCTCTCGGTGGCTGGGTAATGTATTCGCTTTCTCCCGTAAACTGTGCATGGCTTTGCAGAGGTCTTATGGACTACTACGATTACACAGCAAACGAAGAATTCCTTAAGGATAAGGCATATCCCTTCATGAAGAAGTATGCAAGATTCCTCTTACAAATACTTTACAAGAATGAAGAAGGTAAGCTTATGCTTCCTATTTCATCTTCTCCGGAGATCCACGATGATGAGATCGAGGCATTCCTCACACCAAACAGTACGTACGATCTTTCTCTTATGACCAGATTGTTCACAGACCTTTTGTATTCTGCTAAGCTTTTTGGCTATGACAGCGATGCAAAGGTATGGGAGGAAACGTTAAATGCTTTTGATCCGCTTCCGACTGATACAGACGGTGCTTTGTTACTTGCAAGGGACGAAAGATTGCTTGAATCTCACAGACATTTCTCTCATTTGATGGCTATCCATCCGTTAAAGCTTTTGAGATATGATACTGACGAGAATAAGCGCATCATTGAAGCATCTATAGCAAGCAACGAGGAGCTCGGTTATTACATGTACGTAGGCTATTCATTCCCGTTGATGTCAGAAATTTGTGCTGTTGCACGTAACGGTCAAAAGGCACACGAATACCTCAATATGTTCTGGGAATATTTCTGCTTGCCCAACGGCTTCCATTGTAACGGCGACTATAAGGATAAAATCGAATGCTTCTGGAAGTACAGACCGTTCACACTCGAGGGTAATATGTGTGCGGCTGACGCTTTGCAGGAAATGCTCTTGCAGGACCTTGATGACAGCATTGTTATTTGTCCTGCTATCCCCGAGGATTGGAAGAATTACTCCTTCAAGCTTCGCTCGGCAAAGGGCTTGCTTGTAACTGTAAGCTGTAACAACGGCGCAAGAACTATCACTCTTGAAGCATTGCGTGACGTTTCTACCACACTTGAGTGGGCACTTGACAAGGTTGCCGACGTAACACTCAAAAAGGGTGAAACAAAAACAATTACGTTATAAAAACAATTCCCCCGATTTCGTTAAGAAAACGGGGGATTATTTTATTCTATGATCTCTTTATACCTTGCAATACCCTTTCGCTTGTGTTCACTGCGCTGATGGTATCTCTTGATGATCTCAATATCGTGGGGTGTGCCCGTGCCAGAATCCATATATTCGTCAATAGCCGCGTAAGTCACGCCCATATCGTCTTCGTCCGTTTGACCTTCAAAAAGTCCTGCCGACGGAGCCTTGTTTATAATGCATTCGGGGCAATCAAGGAATCTCAAAAACTCGTATATCTCTCTCACGTTCAAGTCGGAAATGGGGTTAAAATCGTGCCCGCCGTCGCCCCACTTTGTAAAGTAGCCCATATACATCTCATCTCTGTTGCCCGTGCCCGCAACAAGTAGATTTTCACTTGCGGCAATTGCATAAAGCGTTATCATTCTGAGGCGCGGAGCAATATTGGTGATCGCGGCATTGTTGAGATTTGTAATTCCGTCCAGAGAGCTCATCACAAGCTCCTTTTGCGCTGTGAGGTCAACCACTCTCGTTTCGATGTTGAATTTGTTTGCAACCTCCATACCGTCGTCCTTGTCCATGCCAAAATTGCGCTTTGACGAGCAGGGCATAATCACGCCTACCGTGTTTTCGCAAGCAGCCTTGCACAAAATACTAACGAGTGCGCAGTCCTTGCCACCGCTGTTTCCATAAATTATGCCGTTTGCGTGGCTGTCAGCCAAAAGTTTTTTTATAAATTCTACTCTGTTTTTGAATTCTTCACTGTAATTTCTCATTTTAATATGTCCTTTTGAATTGTTGTACGTATATTTTACTATATTGACGGAGCTTTGTCAAGCAAAAACGTAAAAGTAAAAACTGATTCAAAATATATTCAAAAATTTTTTATTTCCCCTTGAAAAAATAGAAGAGATAATGTATAATAATACGGTAAAGGTATTATTACCGATCAGTTTTATCGAAAGGATGATCAATATGAAATCTTATATCGTAAAAAAGGTAAATCACACGTTCAGATGGTGTGACATTGAGGTAGGCAAGGTAAACGTTTACAATTGGAAGGAGTTTCAGGGCTATGACCCCGAGGCTGAATTCCAGATGGTGCATGATGACAACAATGTTTTCCTCAGATTGACAGCACATAACGACTACAACATCAACCAGTGCACGGACGTTAACCAGTTTGTATGCAACGATAGCTGTATGGAGGCATTCTTTAACCTCCCCGGCATGGTAAAATCTGCTTATTTTAATTTTGAGTTCAACGCTAACGGCGTTATTTTCCTCGGTTGGGGCGAGTCAAGAGAAAACAGGATCACGGTTGATCCCGCAATAATTAAAAAGTATATTACTATCATGGCTTACGGCAATGATATCCCCGCAACACAGAGAGGCGAGTGGAGCTTGACAGTCATCATCAATAAGGAATTGTTCCCTGCTATCACAGGTCACGAATTTACAAGCGGCGAATGCGGCGGCAATTTCTACAAGTGTGGCGAAAGAGCAATTTCCCACTTCATTTCATGGGACGAGATCATTATGGATCACCCCGATTTCCACAGACCTGAATGTTTCGGCAAGTTGATTTTTGAATAATATAAGGAGAAATAATAAATGAGCATTACAAAGAGAAACTTTGGTACTTTTGAAGGTCAGGACGTTGATCTTTACACACTCACAAACAAAAACGGCATGTCCGTAAGCATCATGACGTACGGCGGCGCTATGGTAAACATCCTTACAGAGGACAGAAACGGCAAATTTGCTGACGTTATCCTCGGCTTTGATGACGTTTACGGCTACATCAATGACGACACGTATCAGGGTGCATTGATCGGCAGATACTGCAACAGAATTCATCAGGGTAAATTTTCTATCGATGGTGTTGAATATCAGCTCAACGTAAACGAGGAAAACGTATCCAACCACCTCCACGGCGGTCATAAGGGCTACGACAAGAGATTGTGGAATGTTCTTTACACATCCGATTACAACGAACCCTCTATCTCATTGACACTCGTTGACGAGGACGGTATGGAAAATTACCCCGGCACAGTAAACGTAAACGTTATCTATACTCTCACAGAGGATAACTCCATCAAGATCGAATACTTTGCTACAACGGACAAGCCCACACCTATAAACCTCACAAACCACTCATATTTTAATTTGAACGGTTATGATTCGGGTGACATCCTCAACCACAGAGCACAGCTTTACACAGATAAGTTCACTCCCTTCAACGAGAATTTCTGCCCCACAGGCGAGATCGCATCCGTAAAGGGTACAGCTTATGACTTCACATCACCCAAGGCTGTTGCGGATGCTGTAAACGATACAGAGGATGAGCAGATAAGGATCAACCTCGGCGTAGATAACAGCTTCTACTACGGCAGAAAGGGCATCATGAAGCACTTTGCAACACTCTATGCTCCCGAAAGCGGCAGAATTCTTGATACTTACTCCGACCAGACTGCAATGCAGTTCTACTGCGGTAACTACCTCAAGGGCGTGCCCGGCAAGAACGGCTCCAAGCTCGGTTACAGAAACTCCATCTGCCTCGAAACGCAGTACACACCCAACACTCCCAATAACGATTGGTTGCCGTCCTGCATAGTATACCCCGGTGAAACTTATCACTTCACAACTATCTATAAGTTCAGCCACGATTAATAGATTTCCGAATTAAAAACAGATCCTGCGACACAAAACGTGCTCGCAGGATTTTTTATGCAACCAAAAAGGTTATCTTTTCGTCCTATTATACAGATTATTTGTTGTTTAATGCGTTATATTCTGTACCCCTTGACAATAATGCCAAAAAGTATTATAATTCTATCAAAGTAAAGGAGATGCTTTTATGGACACAGTATTATTAATATACAAGATAATTTGGTTTATAGTTCTCGTGGTTGCAATGGGTGGCGCAATATGGCTATTTGCGTGCACGCTCCATCGCAGTATCAAGGGCAAGGACGAGGAGGTTACTTACGTCGGTAAATTTTACGATAAGGATAACGACTGCTTCAGACTCATGCCTCAAAAGCACGAGTGGAAGGATATCCTCACACTCATCGGTGTGTTTTTCCTCTACCGCTTGGTTGCAATAACGCTTACTTATATCATAAAGGTGATCTTTGAGCCGGGATATACGTTTGACATAACCAAAATATTCTACGAATTCACAAAGTGGGACGCTCATCATTACCTCTCAATAGCCGACCATTGGTACGTTAGCGAGGAGCAGTATCTTGCGGATCCAACAAAATATGCCGATAAGGAATACGTTTTCCTCGCATTCTATCCGCTTTACCCCATAATAGTGCGACTTTTCGGATACGTTTTCGGCAATCTCAATTTCTCTGCGCATTTCGTGTCAAACTTGTTCTTCGTGCTTTCAATAGCCGCAATGTATAAGCTCGTGAGAATGGACTTTAAGCGTCAGACTGCAATTATCGCAACTCTCATGCTCATTTTGTCCCCGTACGGATTCTTCTTTGCGTTTGCGTTCACGGAGTCGTTATTCCTTTTCTTGACATTGATGTTCTTCATAATGCTCAAAAAAGAGAATTGGCTCGTCGCAGGAGTGTTCGGTTTATTTGCCGCACTTACAAAAAACTTCGGCTTGATATTTGTGGTGCCCTATGGTGTGTGGCTCATAACAGTATCGTGCAAGCGAAAATATAATTTCGGTAAGTTTGTTTTGCGCCTTTTACCCGGATTTTTGATCCTTGCGGGCTTTGGAATATATCTTTATATAAATAAGAGCGTTTCGGGCGATTGGTTCAAATTTATGGAGTACCAGAATAACCATTGGCACAACAGAATATCATGCCCGCTTGCAAACGTTGTAAACCATTTTAGTCTTTTCCTTAACGAGCATGGAAGCTTTTCAAATAAGTGGTTTATATGGTTTGGCGACGTATCTTCCATATGCTTTGCTATGCTTGCATGCTACATCGGATGCAAAAAGATTCCGTTTACGTATACTATATACTCGCTTGCATTTATATTCCTTACAATGACCGTAAGCTGGCTTTTGAGTGGTCCGAGATATCTTCTCGTTAATTTCCCAACTTATATAGCACTTGCCGCAGTCAGCGAGAATAAAACTTGGTTGAGGTGGACTATAATCGTCGGCGAGATAATTCTCGGTATGATAGCCTTGGTTGGTTATATGACAAATTCAAACGTTATGTAAGATATGTAATTGACAAATCCCAATTTACTGAACGATTGATAGCGAACCGTACCCATACCTCCATCTGACGAGGGAGGTGGCAAAAATCTTTGATTTTTGACGGAGAGAATACGAAAGATCATAATAAAAAATTATCCCGTTTCAAACGTTATGTAAGACACGTAATTGGCAAATCCCAATTTACTGAACGATTGATAGCGAACCGCACCCCTACCTCCATCTGATGAGGGAGGTGGCAAAAATCTTTGATTTTTGACGGAGGGAGAGATTATGAAAGATTATAACAAAAAGAATATTCCGTTGGCAAAGGAATTGAGAAAGAATATGACTCCTTGGGAATTGAAACTGTGGTATAATTATCTTCGTGATTATCCTGTGCGTTTTCAAAGACAAAAATCGATTGGTAATTATATTGCAGACTTTTACTGCGCAAAGGCGAGGCTTGTAATTGAACTCGACGGAGGGGGACACTATATACCCGAGCAGATAAGGAAAGATGAACTGCGTACACGCGATTTAGTGTCTATGAATTTAACGGTGGTCAGAATTTGCAATATGGATATTGACAGAAATTTTCGTGGAGTATGTGAGTATATTGATCAAGTGGTAAGGAATTCTCTCCCTCAGTCTTTTGCAATGCAAAAGACAGCTCCCTCGTCAGAGGGAGCCTTGGTTGACGTCGCAAGTCGTATTGACTGTAACGATATTCACAACGTAGATTGCGCTGAAAAAGACGTTCCATTATAATGGGCCGAGGAAATGTGACAAGACAGGTAAACTTTAATTTGAAGAGGTGTGAAAGTGAGCATAATAGATACATTTGATTTCAATGGTGAGGAAATCATCAAAGCCAAGAATAATGTTCAAATGATAAAGAATTTTCCAACAACTATACTGGTTGTTTTTTCAGCAAAGATATGCAGACTGTTCCTAAGTAAATATGATGTAACACAGATAGGCGCATTGTTTGCAGGTGGGCAGGAACTTCCAATATATCAGTTTGAATATTGTGGTATTAAAATGGGATTCTTTAACACCATCATGGGTGGAGCTGGTTCTGCGGCACTTTTGGAAGAACTTATAGCACTAGGAGCGGAGAAGTTACTCTATTTTGGCTCTTGCGGTGCTTTACATAAAGAAATTGCAGAAGGCCGTTTGTTAGTGCCCACTGCGGCGTATAGAGATGAGGGTGTCAGTTACCATTATGCAGAGGCGTCTGATTACTTAGAAATAGAAACCGCATCAGCACTGATGCAGATTTTGGATGACATCCATATTTCGTATTATTCTACAAAGACTTGGACAACAGATGCATTTTACAGAGAAACCAGCCGCAATTTGGAAAAACGAAAAGCAGAGGGCTGTGGTGTTGTAGAAATGGAATGTGCCTCAATAATGTCAGTTGGTCAATTTCGAAATAAGAAGGTTTATCAGTTTTTGTATGCTGCGGATTGTTTGGCAGATTCTGACTGGGATAAACGCATTTTAGGAAGCATGCCTACAGATTTAAGAGAAAGAATTCTTTTGGTTGCCATAGAAGTAGCAACCAGACTATAAGAACAAATCCCAAATTGCTTGAATGACAAAGAGATTAAAATACATATTTTTGTGATATAATCATGACAATAAATTATAATAAAACGAGGTGATATAAGTGATAGATATTATGTTGGTTGGGACATTTCATTATCCGGGCAGATTTGATGTTTTTTCAAACGATGTTCAAAATCAAATTGATGAGTTTACAAACAAACTGGCTTCGTTTAATCCCAACAAAATTGCAGTGGAATTTCCGTATGGAATGCAGAATGAGTTAGACAAATTATATGCGAGAAGTGACAAGAACAGCTTTGCAGAGAACGTGGTATATGACAATGTTGAAAGATATGGCTCCATTGTTCCATTTAAGTCGGTGAATGAGATCGCCCAAGTCGGATTTCGACTGGGACATAAATTGAATCTTGATAAGATATATGGTGTAGATGAGGATATTGAGTTGTCAGATGAATTGTTATACAAAATAAAGCCTTATATGGATTTGGATGGTTTTTTTGAAAAAATGCAGATGATGACAGAACAAGCAAAGGATTTAATGGGGTTGTATTCGATACTTAATAGCGATGAGTGCATTACTCTTGATCATAGCATGTATCTTGATGCGAATAAAATCAATCTTGGGAAATATGAAGGCAGTCAACTTGTTTTGCAATGGTATGAAAGAAACCTGAAGATTTTTTCTAATTTGCAGAATATCTGCGAAAAAGGAGATAAGGTGGTCGTTTTAATAGGAAGTTCACATTTAAAAATATTAAAGGAACTCATTACAGCAAACAGTGAAATGAATTTATGTGAGGGAATTTGAATTTTTTACGAAACGATACTGTATTTGATAAATCCCAATTTACTCGAACAGTTAAACAGCAGAGGCAATGGCGGGTGCTCATAAAACATTCAATAGACCCGGCAATTCGTACTGTCGGGTCTGTCCTTGTGTATTCCGCCAAATAATAGTATAAATCTATTTGATCTATTGAAGTATATGGATTAACAGGTCTCTGCAGGTCTGCACTAATGCCTCCCTCTGACGAGAGAGGTGGCAAAAATCTTTGATTTTTGACGGAGGGAGAGAATACGAAAGATCATAACAAAAAATTATTCCATTTCAAACATTATGTAAGACACGTAATTGATAAATCCTAATTAATTTGACAGATGATGTCGTATTTCAATACACCGTTGTGTGTAGTGCGTAATGTTTATTTTGCACCGCACCCCTACCTCCCTCTGACGAGGGAGGTGGCAAAAATCTTTGATTTTTGACGGAAGGAGAGAATACGAAAGATTATAACAAAAAATTATCCCGTATCAAACCTTACGTAAACAAAAAACGATGGAAAGGTGATTCCCTATCCATCGTTTTATTTTTTATTCATACTGCGCTCTCGGTCCGCCTATATATTTTGCTCTCGTGCGGGCTGAAATAATGTTTGCATGACCGATCTTGTCAACCGAAAGCCTTACAGGCACGGCAACGTGTGCAAGATGCATTCCAATCAACGTTCCGCCGATGTCAAGCCCCGCCTTTGCAACAATGTGCTCAACTGCAACGGGGGAGTTCATATGTCTGAACGTTGTTGTTGCAAAAGATCCGCCCGCCTTTGGCTGGGGAACAACGCATACGGGCTCATAACCGAATTTTTGTGCGGCTTCGCTTTCTATTATCAAGGCCCTGTTCAAATGCTCACAGCATTGTGCGGCAAGATATATGCCCTTTGAAGTTATAATGGGGTAGATTGCCTCAAAAAGCGCCTCTGCAACCTCGTAAGCTGAGTTTGTGCCGATTCTGCTGCCTATAATTTCGCTTGTTGAGCAGCCGATAACGAGTATTTCGCCGGATTTTATCTGCGAAACCTCAATAAGCTCACTGATCGCTTTTTTGGCACTGTCTTGTACCTCTGATATAAAATTGTCCATTTTTATTCCTTTCGTTGAATTAAAACTCTATCTTGCTCTTGCTTGTTGCGTTTTGAATAGCCAGGTCAAAGAGCTTATCGATAAGCTCGCTGTACGTCATACCCATATTTATCATCATTTTGGGGTACATAGAAATTTTTGTAAAGCCGGGGAGTGTGTTTGCTTCGTTGAGCAATATTGTATTGTCCTTCTTGGTTACAAAGAAATCTATCCTGCAAAGTCCCTTGCAGTTGAGAACCTTGTAGGTCTTGAGTGCAAGCGCACGGATGTCGTTGAGTATTTCCTCGTCGATCTTGGCGGGTATGTATATTGCGGAATCAAAATTATCGTCGTACTTAGCTTCAAAATCGTAGAATTCCTTTGCGGAAACCACCTCACCCGGGATGGATGCAATGCATTCGTCGTTACCGAGCACGGCACACTCTATCTCTCTGCCGTCAACAAATTCCTCTGCAACTATCTTTCTGTCAAAGCGGAGGGCTTCGTTTATAGCCAAAATGAGCGAATCTCTGTTTTTTGCCTTGCTTATGCCAACGCTTGAGCCCATGTTTGCGGGCTTAACGAATATCGGATAGCCAAGCTCGTTTTCAAACTCGGCAATGATGGATTCTTTATTCTTTTCCCATTCATAAGCGTCACAGCTGCAGAATTTACATTGTGGAATGCCGTTGAATCCGCAAACCTGCTTTGCTACAACCTTATCCATTGCAACTGCGGATGAAAGCACCTCGGGACCAACGTAGGGAATACCTGCAAGCTCAAGCACGCTCTGGATAGTGCCGTCCTCTGCGTAAGTGCCGTGCATTACGGGAAATGCAACGTCTATATGATGAACAACGCTCGGTTCATCAAGACAAATATAGCCCTTGTATGACGGATCGGGCGGAAGCACTATTGGCGTGGAATTGCTTTCCCAGCTCTCTATATCGTCAGCAACACCGTTGTAAAGCTTCCATTCGCCCTTTCTGGTGATGCCTATAAGGCTGAGAGAATATTTCTTTGTATCTACGTTTTGAATAACTGATTTAGCGGACTGTATCGATACGGGATGCTCGTTTGATCTGCCGCCGAATATTATTGCCGCGTTAAGCTTTGACATAAAAATTCCTTTCATAAATGAGATATTACATTTTATTCTTGTTTTTGCTGTTTGACTACGATTCTAATCGTAATTATTATACCACAGATCCGATATATTTTCAAGATGAATACACTTCATAAATAAAAAACGGCCATACTTTTTCTGTACGACCGTAATATTTTTTGTCAAACCGCAAAATCTGAGTTTTCGGTGTGGATGACCTTGAATATTTTTACTTCCTCAAATGTTTCGGGATCAAAGTAAAGCACAAAATCGTCACCGTCAACGTTACACCTCACCTCAATGCAAAGTCTTTCGTCACCGCCATCCGTGGGTATAATTGCAAGTGCAGTTCTTTCAACGCTGCAGCCGTTTGGCAAAAGCTCGTCCGTAACGTTTACGTCAATATTCGTTATCTGCCTGTCCTTGTGGTTTGCAATGAAAGAAAGCCCCTCAAAGCCCTCCACTTTTCCGTTGTCAAGATTTACTCTTACCTTTACCATATCTGGATAAATAAGCACACCGTTTTGTTCGTAAACAAAATTTATCGTTGCGATATTTTGGGTCACCTCGCTGTATTGAGGCTTCATGCTGTCATATCCGTTCCTGCTTAAAAATTCGCCGGCGATATTTTCTGCATCGTTTCTTGAATAATTCTTATTTGTTGCACTGCTGTCGCACAAAAATGATATTACCTTGCCGGTTTTCTTTGAAACGTTGCCGTAATAGGTTACCTGCCCATATTGAAGTGCAATACACCACGTGGAAATAACGCCGTCGCAAGAGTCGCACGATATTATCTTATACGCACTTGGGATGGAAACGAATTTGCAAAATGCGCTTATAGCTTCGGATTCTGTAACGTTGTGAGCTTGTCCCTCGTCTATAACTCTGTTTACGACTGAATCTGAAAACGGTCCGTCATAAATAAGCGTGGGGTAATTGATTCCCTCCGTCTGTATCGATTCCAAAACGGAAAACAGATCATCACTTACCATATCAAGTTCACTTACGCTTTCGGCAAGGTATCTCGTCCAATCGTAGCTTTCGCCGTTCATATTTCCCGTCATATCGTTCAAGGCTTGAGTTATCTTTTTTGAGCTTTGTCTGAGTGCTGATATCTGCTCTGAGTATTCAGTTGTAGGCAGAGTGCCGTTTGCTGAGGCAAACATCATATATCTTGAATAGTCGCCAACGTGATTCAGATATCTGTTCAATACGCCGGTATATTCGGGGGAGATGGGCAAAGCGTCGAGTGCAACCGATGCCGCGGCAGCATCGTCAATAATTTCGCTTAAGATTCTTAATGCCTGAGTGTTTTTTGTAGCAACGCTCAGCTTTGAAAAGCCTTGGTCTATCTGCTCGCATCTTACGCAAAGCTCACACAAGCCCTCCTCGTAAACGTTCAGCATTCTCGTGTGAGCGTTGTTTACCATTGAGCTCTTTTTTATACAAATTGCGCCCAATCCTGCATTGGCAACTATGGATATTGCAAGCAGGAATGTTAAAATTCTGTTTGATGTCTTCATAATTTATTTATCACCTCTTGCAAAAACGTGATTACCTATAGTGGTGTGTATCTTCAGCTGTCTTATCCATTGATTCGTTGCTGTTTTTGGGTTATAGTAATACAACGCGCCGTAGGACGGATCCCATCCGTTCAATGCGTCCCTTGCTGCGTTAATGGCTGACTGGTTGGGGGAGAGGTTTATCTGACCGTCGTTAACGCAGGTAAAAGCCCACGGCTGATATACCACTCCCGATATAGTGTTTGGAAAATCGGGGGACTTTACTCTGTTCAGCACAACAGCTGCAACTGCAACCTGTCCTGTGTATGGCTCGCCTCGTGCTTCACCGTAAACTACCTTGGCAAGAAGATAAAGATCATTGCTTGACGTTCCGGACGACGATGATGAGCCTGATGACGAAGACGATCCATTGAGATTTATCCCAATGAGTGCGGCAGTTTCGGGGCCTACTATTCCATCGACCTTAGCACCGTTTTTTCTCTGAAATTCCTTTACGGCACTTTCTGTTTGTGAACCGAAATACCCGTCAATACTACCTTTGTAGTAGCCCCAGGTTTTAAGTCGCCTTTGAATCGTTGATACAACGTTGCCCTGCGAGCCGTATTTTACCGCAGTTGCCGAAAAGCTCAGCTTGGGAAAGGTTAAAAACATTGAACCTACAAACGCCACGGCAAGCAGTATCAATGTTATTTTTCTGTAAATACTTTTCATATGATTTTTGGATATCCTCCTTATAAAAAATAACGGTATAGGTATTATTTTCAAAATATAAAGATTTATACCGAATAAATTATTTACAAAAGATGAACAAAATGAAAAATATTTTGCTTGTAAGCTTCAGCACTTGACAATATCCAATAATTCCGTTATAATATAATAGATTATGAAGTATTGCGGGTACAAACCGTTTGTGCCAAGTACGGAGGAAAAATGAAATACGAAAAGAAAAGACAAAACGAAAAAACAATTATAACTATATCCGTTACGGTAGTGTTACTTGTGGTGGTGCTTTCGGTAGGTTTTATTCTGGGTCCGTCGATGGTTTCAAGCGGTAATCCTCAAAACACCCCCGCACCGAGTGTAACTCCCACGCCCTTGGTTGGTGAGCCGATATTCTATGATGAGGCGCTTTTGCAGGCTGTGCAGTCCGCGCTCGGTATTGATACCGTCCCAACTGCCGCTCAGATGCAGGAGCTTGAGATCCTCGATTGCGGTGACGTGGAAATAAACGAGCTTATAGGGCTTGAATACGCTATCAACCTCAAAGAGCTTACAATGAAATTCGCGGGCGTTTCAATAGATCCTATTCTTGATATTCAGATAGAAAAGCTCAAAATTATGAGCGATACCAGCGTCCAGCCATTGCTTGATGATATAAGATATATGAGTTACCTCAAATATCTTGATCTTACCGATTGCGGAATATCCATCGTTGGATATCTTTCGGAGCTTCCCGTGCTTGAAACGCTCATTCTTGACGATAACAGAGTGAGTGACCTTTCAAACATCACAAGAATGGCATCACTCAAAACGCTCTCTCTTAAGAACTGTAATCTCAAGCATATAAACGATTTCTTTAATTTCATTACTCTTGAGCGTCTTTATATAGACAATAACAAGATCGAGGACATTGCAGCTATTGAAACAATGATATCATTAAAGGAATGTACCTATGAGGGCAATCCAATAAAAAAGAATGAAGACGATAAAAAAGAATAAACAAAAAGCTCGGCAAACCTTATAGGTAAGCCGAGCTAAATTTTTGGGTTAGTTCTTTCTGAGTGATCTTCTATTACCCTCGGGGTCAACTATTACAGTATTATCAAGCTGACTTGTGAGTGAAAGTCTGAATGATGCTCTGTATTCGTCGCGGAGTATCTTTTGTTCTGTTTTTTCTTCTTCTGTCAATTCACGTACCTTTGAAGCGCGCGCAAGCTCGTTAATTCTATCTATTTTTGCCTTTTCCATAAGTAAACGTCCTTTGTTTGTATTATTGTGCTGATGCTGTATATAATTATACTACACTTTTGCAAAAAAATAAAGAGTGAATTTTACGATAACAGTAATTTACAGAATAAAACGGCACTTATCATTGCAACTGCATCGCATATCATTGCAACGGCAACGGTATAGCGCGTCTTTTTTACTCCAACAGCCCCGTAATACAGCGAAATTGTATAAAACGTCGTTTCGGTGGAGCCCATCATTGTTGATGCAACGTCCGCAACAAACGAATTGACCGAGCATGTGTTGAATATATCGCTCAAAAGTCCAAGTGCCGCTGATGACGAAAACGGTCTTATGATATAAAGTGAAACTATCTCGGACGGTATTCCAAATGAACTCAATGGCTCGCTCAATGCACCGCAGAATATATCCAGCAGCCCTGAATCCCTCAAAAGCCCAACGGATACCACGGTAGCACATATATACGGCAAGATCTTTATTATGAGCAAAAGCCCGTCCTTAGCTCCCTTGCAAAAGGCATCGTATACCTTAACTCCACGTATTACCCCGTAAGCGATAACAAATATTACAAGTATCGGCACGCTCACCGTGCTGAAAAGCCATATAAATCTCATTTTTACCTCCTTGAAAGCCTGCTGATGAGCTTGCACAGAAGAATTCCAACTAACGCTGTAACAAACGTTGAAAGCACGGTCGTTGCAACTATTGACGCAGGCTCTATTGCTCCCATTTGGCTTCTCAGAGATATAACCGTGGTCGGAATTATCTGCAGCGAGGCTGAGTTTATAACAGCAAGAAGTACCATATTGTGCGAGGGTATTCCGTCAAGCCCCGATTCCTTTTGCAGGAGTGACATTGCCTTCAGACCGTAAGGCGTGGCTGCGTTGCCGAGCCCAAGCATATTTGAGGTCATGTTCATTGAGATCGCGCCGATAGCCTCGCTTGAAGCACCCTTGAACAGCCTTTTCAGCAAAGGGGAGAGGAGCCTTGCAAGCTTATCGGTCAGCTTTGATTCTTCGGCTATTCGCATCAACCCACACCAAAAGCAGTAAATGCCCGTAAGCGATATGCAAAGCTCTACCGCGCTCGAAGCACCGTTTGTGATGCTTGTGATTATCTTTTCGCTGTGTCCCGAAAAAATCATATAGAAGACTGATGACATCATCATAATTGCCCAAATCACGTTTATCATACCCATACCTCCGTGTTGTATTAAATGTGATGCAAAAAATATTATGAATATGAATAAATTTTATAAAAACTTTGAATAAATCACTTGAAATTCTAATTCGTTTGGAGTATAATTGATATATAGTAGGGAGGCGTAAACTATTGGCTACCGATGATATTAAGAGAAACGCCGAGCTTTCTCATCCGTCGGGTGGGTACGGAAGCGGATTTTTTGAATGGCTGAGAGTCTTTTTTGTGGCAGTGGTCATTTCAGGTGTTATAAATACCGCATTATTTCAGATAGTATTGGTGGAGCAGATATCCATGCGCCCCACTATCGAAAGCGGCACCAGAGTGTACGTCAGCAGATGTGCATATTGGTTTGACGACGTGCAATGCGGAGATATAGTGGTGTTTTTTAACCCTGCCGATGAATATAATTACGTAAAGCGCGTAATTGGCTTGCCTGGGGATGAAATATTAATTTTGAATGGTCAGGTGTATCGAAACGGAACACCGCTTACAGAGCCGTATATTGCCGAAATTACTGACGGTGAATACAGCATAAAGGTTCCAGAAGGCAAATATTTTTGCCTTGGAGATAACAGAAACGTTTCAACCGACAGCCGTGATGAACAAGTAGGTTGTATTGCCGATTCACAGATAGTGGGAAAGGTAATGTTTCGTGTCTTCCCATGGGGAAAAATAAAAGAATACAAGCATTGAGGTAAAAATAAATGGATCAAATGAATCAAACAGAAAGCAAAGCACAGAAAAAGGACATCAAAAAGGATATTCGCGACACTTTAATAACGATAGTTTCTGCGTTGATACTCGCTATAGTGCTGAATACTTTTGTATTCCAGCTCATTGAGGTAAGCAAAACGTCAATGGTGCCAACGTTGCAGGATAGCGAGGTGGTCTTCCTCAACAAGACTGCATATTGGTTTGGCAACCCCAAATCAGGCGATATCATAGTTTTCTCAAGAAAGGAATCGGGACAGACAGTCAATTACGTAAAGCGCGTTATAGGTGTTCCGGGCGACGTTATTGAGATAAAGGGCGGTAAGGTCTACAGAAACGGTCACACTCTTGTTGAGCCCTATCTTGCTGTAACGACTTACGGAGATATTTACTGTGAGATCCCCGAGGGTAAGTATTTTGTTATGGGTGACAACCGTAACGTTTCGCTTGACAGTAAGGACAACGAATTCGGCTTGATGCTTGAAAGCGAGGTAGTGGGAAAGGTGGCATTTAAGGTAAGACCCTTTGGCAAAATAGAAAAGTACGTGCACGATTATGCAGATTTTCAAAAATAATTGTAACAAAATTATGAACAACTATTGACTTTTGTGAAATGAGTATGTATAATAAGTATACAAGGATATTAAACCTAGCAAATGAAGGGTACAAACCTATATCCAACAGAAAAGGAAACACAATATGAACGTTAATTGGTATCCCGGGCATATGGCGAAGACCTTCAGAGTCCTCAACGATGACCTCAAGGGCACTGATATAGTAATACAGCTCAGAGATGCTCGTGTGCCGAGATCGAGCATCAACCCAAAATTTGAAAAGCTGTTCGGCAAAAAAATAAATATAATCCTTTTGAGTAAGGCGGATCTTGCAGATCCGGACGATACTGCAAAATGGATCAGACAACTAAAGGCTGAGGGCGCAGAGCTTGTAATGCCTGTGAATGCGTCCGATCCCCAGAGTGTAAAGCAAGTTAAAAAGCTCATACTCAGCAAGGCGGGGGAGATAAGGCGCAGAACTCTTGAAAAGCGCGGAATGAACGTTACAGTCAGAGCGATCGTTGCGGGTATTCCCAATTCGGGAAAATCCACGTTCATAAACAATTTCTTTGGCAAGGCGCGCACCAAAACCGGCAATAAGCCGGGTGTCACAAAGGACAACCAATGGGTAAAGGAATCTCCCGATTTTGAGATCATGGATACCCCCGGGCTCCTTTGGCCGGACCTCGAAAACGAGATTACAATGCTCAACCTTATGGTAACAAACGCCATCAAAAACGAGCTTTACGATACTGTCACACTTGCAAGCACTTTCCTTGTTAAGTATAAGGATACGCTCTGCGAGGGGGTATTGGCAAGATACGGGGTCGATATACGTGAGTACGAGCTTGGTGAGCAAATGATAGAAGCCGTGTGCGAAAAGAAATCAATGAAAATGAAGGGCGGAGTCAACGACGTTGACAGATGCGCCGAAATGATCATCAACGATTTCAGAGCCGGCAAATTGGGAAGAATTACATTAGAAAAA
The DNA here is from genome assembly GCA_015056475.1 of Clostridiales bacterium. Taxonomy (GTDB): domain Bacteria; phylum Bacillota; class Clostridia; order HGM11327; family HGM11327; genus SIG351. The sequence goes on along the minus strand of SVGF01000007.1, from coordinate 11,580 downwards.
ACACAGGAATAAATATTCCTTACCTTATAACCTGCAAATCAGCGAAAGGGCGATTTTATGGCAGAAACAAGAGAAGAACGACAAGCAAGAATTATTAAACAGTATAAGGATATGAGCACTTTGGAGTTGGATTGTGCCCGTCAGGGGTTCATCCACATTGCGGGTGTTGACGAAGCGGGCAGAGGTCCGCTTGCAGGCCCTGTTTATGCTGCTTGTGTAATAATTGATCCGAGAAAGCCTTTGTTCGGCGTGAACGATTCAAAGAAGCTGTCGGAAAAATGCAGAGAAGCACTTTATGATATAATCATCGAAAAGGCGGCTTCTTACGGAATCGGTTATTCCGACAACGAAATAATAAACGAGCACGGTATTATGTACGCGCTCAACAGAGCAATGCAGTTGGCGTTAAGAAACTGCAAGATACAGCCAGATATGGTTCTCATAGACGGTAACGTAGCCTTCAATATTGCATCAAAGGTTGAGCCAATTGTAAACGGTGACGCAAGGTCCGTTTCCATTGCCGCGGCATCCATACTTGCAAAGGTATCAAGGGACAGAGTTATGAAGGAGTACGATAAGCTCTATCCTGAGTATAATTTTGCATCCAACAAGGGCTACGGTACAGCCGATCATATTGAGGCTATCAAAAAATACGGCTTGTGCCCAATTCATAGAGAGGTGTTCTGCAGAACTGCGCTTACTCCCAAGCCCCAAAAGAAATGAACACAAGGGAAATAGGGCAAAAGGCTGAAAGCTTTGCTTTTGAAGTCCTCAAAAAAGGCGGGATGCTTCTTCTGCGCAAGAACTACGTCACGCCATACGGTGAGGCGGACGCAATATTTCGCGATGGCGAGGAGTACGTTTTTGTTGAGGTTAAGGCGCGCAAGCACATGACTTACGGCACACCTGCTCAGGCGGTAACAAAAAGCAAAATGAAGCGTTATTTGCAGATAGCGCAATACTATTTTCTTCAGAACAGCATTGAGGATTACGCTGTGCGGTTTGACGTTGTGGAGGTATATACGATGTGTGAGCCTCCCGTGGTGAATCACATAAAAAATGCATTTGACTTTTCCGACTTTGGAGAGTTTTATTAGTACGTATGCGTGAGACCGTTTGTGTTTTTCACGCTTACTTTTTTATCGGGAGGAGAATTATGTTTGGAAAAATTAAAAGCAGCGGATTGATAGGCATCAACGGCTACGTTATCAGCGTTGAGATCGATATCTCAAACGGTATGCCGGGCTTTGAGGTCGTAGGCTTGCCCGACGCCGCAGTAAAGGAAGCTCGCGAAAGAGTGCGCTCTGCCATCCGTAACAGCGGATTCTATTTCCCGTCAACAAGAATAATTGCAAATCTTGCTCCCGCAGATACCAGAAAGGAAGGCGCGGTTTACGATCTTGCAATAGCTTGCGCCATTCTTAATGCAACGGGTCAGCTTAAGTTTGACGAAGGCTTTGAGCCTATAGTTCTTGGTGAGCTTGCGCTTGACGGCGGCATCCGTCCCGTGGACGGCGTTTTGCCAATGCTGCTTTCGGTTGCAGGAGACGAAAACAAAACTGCCATCATTCCTTTAGCAAACGTAAAAGAGGCAGAGCACGTAAAAAATATGACAGTTTACCCCGTTTCAAGCCTTGCGGAGCTTGTTGAAGCTGTAAACTCCCACAGTCTTGTTGAGGCAAAGAAAGCAGACGGCGTTCTTGATTTTGATAACGTGGATTTTGCCGAGGATTTTGAGGCTGTAAGAGGTCAGGAGGGTGCAAAGCGCGCGCTTGAGATAGCTGCTGCCGGTGGGCATAATTTGCTCATGGTTGGTCCTCCCGGGTCGGGCAAAACAATGCTCGCAAAGAGATTACCTTCAATTCTTCCGCCGTTAACGTATAACGAAGCAATAGAGATAACAAAGATATATTCAATATCGGGAAACATCGACCCTAACGACGGCATTGTAAAGACCCGTCCGTTCAGATCGCCACATCATACTGTGTCGGACGTTGCACTTGTTGGTGGCGGAAGAATACCAAAACCGGGCGAAATAAGCCTTGCACACAACGGAATCTTATTTCTTGATGAATTGACCGAATTCAAAAAGGACGTTCTGGAGGTCCTCAGACAGCCAATAGAGGACGGCAATATTTTAATATCACGTGCAAACGGCTCAATATCCATGCCGTGCAGATTTATGCTTATTGCATCGATGAATCCCTGTCCGTGCGGATATTACGGTGATCCAAATCATAAATGTCAATGCACACAGCAGCAGATAATGCGCTATCTCGGTAAGATATCAGCTCCATTGCTCGACAGATTCGATCTTCATATAGAGGTCCCCGCGGTGGATTTTAATAAGCTGGCATCAAGAGAAAAGGGCGAAAGCTCAAAGAGCATAAGAGAAAGAGTAATAGCCGCAAGGCAGATACAGACCGAGCGCTATAACGGTAAAGCAATATTCTGTAACTCACAGCTCATAAGTGAGGATATAGACCTCTATTGTCAGATAACGCAAAAGCAAAAGGATATACTCAAAAAAGCATTCACAATGCTTAAGATGAGTGCCCGTGCATACAGCAGAATACTTAAAGTGTCAAGAACCTTGGCGGACCTTGATCAGAGCAAGGATATTCAGGATAAGCACATAATGGAGGCTATTCAGTACCGAAGCCTCGACAGAGATTATTGGAAATGGTGAACGAAACGATACCGCCCAAAATTAAACGCCCGGCAATATGGGTAAGCGCAACGTATATGATAGGTATTCTCGTAGGAGTGTTTGCTGCGAGAAGGGGGTACTTTGTGCATTTTGCCGTAAGCTTTGCGGCTTTAACGGGTGTATTGGCGGTGTTGTCGTTGTTTTTCAAAAACGTAAGAATAGCGGCGGTGTGCGCGTTGAGCGTTTCCGTCGCCTTTTTATCTGCAAATAGCGTGTATTCTCAAAGATATACTATTCCCGATATTTCAAAAGAGGAGAGCATAGTATCAGCAGTAGTGCTTGATATTTCCAAAGCAAATGACGATTCCACACGTTACGTTTTAAGCAATCTCAGCATCAACGGAGACAAAAAGGACTATAAAATGCTCGTGACCTTGGCGAACGATACTCTTAATATAGGTGACACCGTAACGTTTACCGCAAAGATATCAAAGCCAAGGCAGGCTCGCAATTTCAATCTGTTTGATTACAGGGAGTATCTGGCGAATTCCGGAATATATTATACAGCATACATAGAATCAGTCAACGTTATGGAGGAATTACCTGCAGACGTTGGTGTATTTACCCGCATTAGATGCAAGATCAACGCCTTCAAGCATTCCATAATAGATACTTACGGTAAATATCTTACCACCGAGGCTATAGGAATAGTATCAGCTGTCACAATGGGAGAGGATATGTACCTTAACGACGCCCAATACGAAAAGTACCGTCAGACAGGTACTGCGCACGTGTTGGCTATATCCGGTCTTCACGTGGGCTTTGCGGCAGCATTTGCCGGGCTTTTGACCAAAAGACTCAAAAAATACGGTGTTGCGTATACGCTGATCAATCTTGCAATCGTTTGGATATACGTTTTCATTTCGGGTATGAACGTTTCTGCGGTAAGGGCAGGCTTATTCTTTACATTGTACGCAATAGGCTCATCCTTAAAGCTCAGGTGCGACACCGTAAACATAACGTTTATAACAGCGCTGATAATGCTCATATTCGATCCGATGATGATATTTGCCCAAGGCTTTCAGCTTTCGTTTGCGGCGGTGCTTTCAATCGGTATATTGAGTGACGTTATTACCCGTTCAATAACAAATCGTTTTGAATCCATACCAAAAGCATGGGCAAGAGGCTTTGCGGTAACAATAAGTGCCACACTTGGGGTTATGCCCTTGATAGCGTATCATTTTAATACCTTGTCGCTCGTTACCGTAATATTGAATCCGTTTATAGTGCCGCTGTATTCTTACGTGGTTGGTGCGGCGTTTGCTGTGTTAGCATTTATAGCACTTAGCATAACTCCTTTGGCAAAAATTGCGGCTTCGGTCGTCAATGGGCTTGTATTCATATCCGATTCCGCAATAGATATTGCTCTTGAGTGGGAGTATTCGTATTTCAACGTTTCAACACCGTCAATTCTGGTAATAATACTGTTTGCCGCTCTTTTGTGGCTATTCTCCCGTGAAAAGCCAAGACTCATAAGGCACCCAAAATACGTTGCTTTGGCGTGTGCAGGCTTGCTTATTGTAAGCATATTGATTCCGAGGCTCAACTTGCTTGGCAATTACAGCCTGAGCGTGATAGATATCGGCCAAGCGGAGTGCGCTCTGTTGGTAACTCCGCAGAATAAGACTGTCATGGTAGATGCTGGCACGCCCTACGGTGCAAATGATACCGCTGATTACACAATAGCACCGTATTTGCTTAAAAACGGCAATTCAAGGATAGATTATCTCGTAATATCCCATGCGCACGACGACCATATGGGTGAGGTCCTGCCGTTGCTTGACCTTGTGGAGGTAAAAAACATAGTCTATTATTGCCCCGACGAGAGTGACGTTATGTTTGATATACTTCAAGCGGCACAGAATAAGGGGATATATCTTATAAATATGTATTACAACAGAAGCGTAAAGGTTGACGACACAACCGAATTGATAAGGCTGAACGATCATTTTGACGAGAATGACGCCAACGACCAATCCCTTGTCATTAACGTAAAATGTTCAGAAAGAAATATTATATTTGCGGGTGACGCAACCGATAAAGTGTTGGATGGCATTGAATATCCCGATGATATATTCATATATAAGGTTGCCCACCACGGCTCAAAAAGTTCATATTGTGATGAGCTCATGCATCATCTGCCGCAATACAGCGTTATATGCACGGGTAAGGGCAATATTTATAATTTGCCAAACGAGGATGCACTCAAAAAGTATCGGGACTATTCAACCGTATTGCTGACAGAAAATAGCGGTGCTATTCGCTTTGATTTTAATGATAAACGCGCCAAAGTCAGCACATATTTCAATTAAATTTGTAAACAAATTGTAAATATTAAGTATTATCTCTGCAGGAAATATTGACAAAAAAGGGATTATACTGTATAATATTACACGTTGTATCCGCTCTGGGCTCGGTAGTATAAAGTATATCCAAAGGATATCACCGTGTTATAGGCGAGATTGGTAAGAGGAGGACAGAATATGTACGCAGTAATTAAGACAGGCGGCAAGCAGTACAAGGTTAATGCAGGCGATGTAATTGACGTTGAAAAGCTTTCCGTATTTGTTGGAGAAGAAGTTGTTTTTGATGAGGTTTTGTTCGCACAGACAGATGATGGCATCGTTTGCGGCAATCCTTGCATCGAAGGCGCAAAGGTAGTTGCTAATGTTATTGAGCAGGGCAAGGGACCTAAGGTAGTTGTTTTCAAGTATAAGCCCAAAAAGGACTTCAGAAAGAAACAGGGTCACAGACAGCCGTACACAAGAGTACAGATCAACCAGATCGTTCTTGGCTAATTATGATAAAAGCAGTACTTAAAACCAACGGTGACGGCGTTTACCAAGGGTTTGAGGTTTCGGGGCATTCGGGCAGTAACGAGCGCGGCAAGGACATTATTTGCGCGGCGGTTTCGTCGATCGTACAAGCAACACTCATCGGTATAGAGGAGGTTGCAGGTATAAATGATACTTACCGTATTGACGATGGTTACGTCAAGTGTGATATACCGTCGGATATAAGCGAAAAGCAGAGCCTTCAGGTGCAGACACTTATTGCTACAATGCATTTGGGATTAAAGAGTATTGCAATGCAGTATCACAATTTTGTACGAATTAAAGAAGATTGATAAGGAGAACACATATATGTTGAAGATTAATATTCAGTTGTTTGCCCACAAGAAAGGTATGGGTAGCACCAAAAATGGCAGAGATAGCGAATCCAAGCGTCTTGGCGTAAAGAGAGCAGACGGTCAGTACGTACTCGCTGGTAACATCATCGTTCGTCAGCGTGGCACAAAGATCCACCCCGGTACAAACGTTATGATCGGTGGCGATGACACATTGTTTGCTGTAACAAACGGTATTGTTCGTTTCGAAAGAAAGGGCAGAGACAAGAAGCAGGTTAGCGTTTACCCGGACGAAGTTTTGAACTGATTCGGTAATGTAATGTAATTTTGGGGCTGTGACGGTGGTGTGGTTTTTACATTCTTGTTGCAGCTCTTTTTGTTGCGTAAATATAAAGGAGGAAACAGATGTTTATAGATATTGCAAGGATAAAAGTCAAAGCCGGTAAAGGCGGTGACGGCGCTGTATCCTTCCACAGAGAAAAATTCGTTGAAAGAGGCGGCCCCGACGGCGGTGACGGCGGTAACGGCGGCAGCATCATATTTGAGGTTGATGACAATCTCAATACCCTCATTGATTTCAGATATAAAACAAAGTTCACGGCTGAGCACGGCCAAAACGGTGGCCCCTGCAAAATGTACGGCAGAGGCGGCAAGGATACAGTTGTAAAGGTACCTGCGGGCACACTCGTAAAGGATATTGAAACGGGCAGACTCATTGCCGATATGTCAAGAAAGGGTCAAAGAACCATCATCGCTCACGGCGGTAAGGGTGGCAAGGGTAATTTTAAGTATAAGAACCCCACACGTCAGCTCCCCAGATTCTCCCAGCTCGGTACACCGGGTGAGGAGTATGAGCTCAAGCTTGAATTGAAGGTGCTTGCGGATGTTGGTATTATAGGCTTCCCCAACGTTGGTAAATCCACGCTTCTTTCGTTCTTAACTTATGCAAAGCCCAAAATAGCGGACTATCACTTTACAACGTTGAGCCCCAATTTGGGTGTTGTAAAGCTCAAGGATATGTCATCATTCGTTCTTGCGGATATCCCCGGTCTTATCGAGGGTGCAAGTGAGGGACAAGGCTTGGGTCATGAGTTTTTGCGCCACGTTCAGCGCGCAAGAATGTTCGTTCACGTGGTTGACGTTGCAGGTAGCGAAAACAGAGATCCCGTTGAGGATTTTGACATGATCAACGAGGAGTTGAGAAAGTACGATCCCAAGCTTCTTGAGCGTCCGCAGATCGTTCTTGCCAACAAGTCCGATATGCTTGAGGAGGACAGCGACAATTTTGAACGCCTTAAGGCTCACGTAAACGCTCTCGGCTACGATATAATACTTTCATCCGCATATGATGAAAGCGGTCATCAGGAGCTTATAGACAAGATCTCGGACATGATCCTCGTGCTCCCCGAGATAGAAGTATACGACGCAGAGCCCGATCTTGTTGCCGCAAATGCAGAGCCCTTCACAGTCAGACGTGATGAGGACGGCGTATTTGTGGTTGAAGGCCCCTTGGTGGACAAGATCACAAGAGGTATCAACGTTGAGGATTATCAGTCGCTCCGTCATTTCCAGGAATTGCTCATCAAAACGGGCATTATTTCAGCACTCCGCAAGGCAGGCGCAAAGGATGGCGACGAGGTTTGCATCAAGGACGTTGATTTTGACTTTATTGACTAAAAAGGAACGGTGGAATATATGTTGACAAATAAACAGAGAAATTATTTGAGAAAGCTTTCTCACGGCATTGATCCTATATTCAGAATAGGCAAGGGCGGTCTTACTGACAGCATGATAGAGCAGATGAACCTTGCATTTGAGGCAAGAGAGATATTCAAAGTTTACGTGCTCAATAACAGCGAGCTTGACGTAAGAGAGGTCTGCTCTGAGATCGAGGCTAAAACAGGCTGTGAGTCAGTTTCGATAGTCGGAAATAAGTTTGTACTCTACAAAGAGTCCGAAACAAAAAAGAAGATCGAATTGCCTAAGGATTGATAACAAGGTAAACACCGCCATATTATTGGTGGTGTTTTTATAAAATTTTAATTTGACTTTAACGGAGGATTGAATGAAAATTGCACTTGCATCGGTGAAACTTGTTGACCGAGATATAAATTATAATATTATGCAGATGGAACGATATATGAAAGAGGCAAAAGCAAATGGAGCAGATCTTGTTTGTTTTGGTGAAGCCTTTTTGCAAGGGTTCAATACGTTTTTATGGAATTATGAAGATGATAAAAACGTTGCTTTGTCTGTTTCTTCACCGGAGTTTGCAAGAATTAAGACGTTGACAAGTGAAATTGGAATTGATATTTTATTTGGATATAATGAGCTTGAAGGCGATGTGATTTATTCATCCTGCGCTGTGATTTCAAATGCTGAAATTGTTTATAATTACCGCCGTATTTCAAAGGGTTGGAAAGAATACACAAAAACAGATGAGCACTACAAAGAAGGTATAGCGGTAAACGTTTTTGATTATAAAGGTAAAAAGTGTGTAATCGGTTTGTGCGGAGATTTGTGGGAGTATCCCGAAAGATTTGCATTGGAAGAAGATATTCTTTTTTGGCCAGTATATGTGTGCTGGACAAAAGAAGAGTGGGAAAATGGCGGAAAACTCGAATATGCAGAGCAAGCGAACTTATGCTGTAAGAATACTTTGTATATAAATTCTGTTTGTGATGGTGATGCTTTCGGTGGTGCAAATTATTTTTTGAATGGTAAAATTCAAGAGGAATTGCCTATCTTAAATGAGGGCTTATTGTATGTGACGGTATAAAATGGAGGTTTGAAATGTCAAGATTAACAGAAAGCCAAATTGATATGATTACTGATGAGTTTTATTCTTGTTTTTGTGGGATAAAATTATCGGATACAAAAGACGGTGTAACGTTTGTATGTTCCGAGTCTAGAAATGAAGAAGTTAAAGGATTTGGTTGTAAATATTCGGTATATGTATTGGTAAAGGATGATGTATGTATTGTTTCTTATGCACCGAAGTATGCTGATTTTTTTCAAAAATTGAAAGAGGCGAGCATTGATGATATTTTGTTGAATGTAGAATCATTTTTCAAAATTAAGAAAATGCAGTTAATGAAATTCAAACACGAGTGTGTGACAGAGTATGGAAATGCAAAAGTCTTGAAAAAATCAGATTATCCTTTGTATGAAGAATTTTTTAGGCTAAATTCACCAAACGCTGATCCGTCAGGATGGTTACAAGAATATTTTGAAGAGAAAGCAGAAAAAGAATATTTTGTTGGATGTTTTTCCAATGGTAAATTAGTGTCAGTTTGTGATGCGCCTGATATGCCATATATGGAGGATATAATTCAGCATACAGGTATTGTAACATTAAAAAATGAGAGAAGAAAAGGTTATGCAAAACTTACAGTTGCGTTGGCAGCTCATCACTTAATAGAAATGGGCGTTTGCCCACAATGGGAGTGTCATGTAGACAATGCAGCATCGATTGCTTTAGCGGAATCTATTGGGTATGAAAAGTATGGTATAGCATACATTTTTGAGGAATAAAACATATCAATTCATATAAAATCAAAAGGACCTCGGTTGCATTACCCAACCGAAGTCCTTATTTTTATTATACCAGCGCCTTGCCTTCCCACTCAACAGCGGAGGTAACGCCCATTATCTTTGCTATGGTAGGTGCTATATCAAGAATGCTCACCTCAAAAAGCTCCTTACCTGCTTCAAAATCTTTTCTGTAGAATATCATGGGGATTATTATCCAAGGCACAAAATAATATATATGAACGGAATAAATGCCGAGGCAGTCTTGCGAGATTGCTTTGATAGCATAAGCAGATTATGATTTAGAATGATATAATTATTAAATGATAAAACACAATAGCTTTTGTGTCTACAATAGCTATTGTGTTTTTGTTGACAAGCTGTAAGTTTGTAATACAATTATAACATACAGATATTATTTTGTCTTGACGCAAAACGCTCACTTTGAGCTTAGCATTCAGAATATGAAAAAAGGGCAGATGTAATCCGCCCCAAAAGTCAATGATCAATCCAAATTTATCCAGCTGTGCAGCTTCCAAACGCTGTTATCGCACTCAAATATGGCAATCGCGCAGTTTTTGCACAGTATATTCTGTCTTGAAAGTCGCTCACCAACCGTAATGTCCAAAAATACCCTCAAAACTCCTGCATGGGTAAAGCAAGCAACCTTATTATACTCTGTTGCGGATACGATATCCATAAACTGCTTTATTCTGCAACCCATGTCGTCGAATGATTCGCCGTTATACGTTCCGTATCCGTTCAATACCGTATCGATCCGGTTATATTCCTCGGAGTTGAATGGCTTTCCCACAATGTCACCGACGTTTATTTCTCTTAAAAGAGGCGTTTGCTCATATTCACACCCGGGAATAGCGATCTCGGCGGTATTTTTCGCTCTTGTAAGGTCGCTGGAATATATTTTGTCAAATTTGATACCGTCAAGATATTTTCCTGCCTTTTTTGCGTCATTCTTGCCCTTTTCGGTCAATGGCACGTCGTTCCATCCCGACCATATCTTATCAAAGTTTGACTGACTTTCGCCGTGCCGTATTAAATAAACTAACATCGGTTTTACCCTCAATTAACCAGCGACTTTCCTTCCCACTCAACAGCGGGGGTAACGCCCATTATCTTTGCTATGGTAGGTGCAATATCAAGAATGCTCACGTCAAAAAGCTCCTTGCCTGCCTCAAAATCCTTGCCGTAGAATATCATTGGAATCGTCATATCCTCGTCCATTTCGGAGCCGTGGCTTCTGCCGTGACCGCCGTGGTCGGCAGTGACTATAACCGTGTATTCACCGTTTGTTTCTTTTATAACCCTCTTAACGTTGTTTATTGCGTGCCAAATGTAATCAAGATAAGTTTCGCTCATCCAACCTGCATCGTGACCGCCCTTTTCGTCCGTTTCCACCATGTAGAGGAACACAAAATCGGGGTGTGCACGCTTGATATGATTTATCGCGCTGTCGGTAAGCATTCCGTCCGTGTGATCAAATGAGTATGCGTTTATGTATTCAGCGGCAAGCAATGAGCCGGGGCGCGCAATGTCGCGAAGCGGATGCCAGCCGTAATACATTGCACAGCTGCCGTCCGACTGAGCAATGCGCTCAAAGAGCCCCTTGATTGGGCGTACCTGGGGCGCATAAGTGTTGGTAGTTGTGCCGTGACGCTCGGGCGTTACGCTGTGAAACATAGACATGTGGCAGGGCAGAGTTACACTCGGCACAACTGTTCTTGCTGTGAATGTGTAGGATGCCTTGCTGAGCAATTCATCAAGATATTCGTTTTTGCAGTTTTTAAGTCCATCGGGACGCATTCCGTCTATTGATATAAGTATGACTTTGTTTTCCATGGGGGGTCCTTTCCGGTTGAGAATTAACAATATGATTATATCACAGATCCGTTTGTTTTTCAAGTGAAATATTGCGCCTTGGCCGCAATGTGAAATAAAATTCATTCCTTCATACGCGCCAGCGTATTTCATTCGTTCTGTAGGAACGAATTTCATTGAAAAAAGCCATTCGCATATGCGTAGTGCCCTTAAGGACACTACGCAGCGATATAAATCCCTTACGGGATTTGCGATATACGCTATCGCATGCGATATATCTTCGATGCGATATGCCCTCTCGGGCGTGAAGGGGATTTATATCATATCGCAACCGACCGCAAGGGAGGTTATATCGCTTTTGAGCGTAGCTTGCATG
>SVGF01000125.1 GCA_015056475.1 Clostridiales bacterium | reverse complement strand
CGAGGGCTTAATCAAGAAGGATATTGATAAGTCTAAAGTAGGATATGTCAAAGATTATGCAGATTTGAAGGTTTGATAAAACCGAATAAGTTTATACCGGTGACTATAGCAAAGTGGTTCCACCTGTTCCCATACCGAACACAGAAGTTAAGCACTTTAACGCCGAAAATACTTAGCTGGAGACGGCTCGGGAAGATAGGTAGTTGCCGGTTTTATTAATTTTATTCAAGCCTTAAAAGTTTTACATCGAAAAGTTTATACCGGTGACGATAGCAAAGTGGTTCCACCTGTTCCCATACCGAACACAGAAGTTAAGCACTTTAACGCCGAAGATACTTAGCTGGAGACGGCTCGGGAAAATAGGTAGTTGCCGGTTTTATTAATGAAATCATCCAAATATTTTGTTGTTTTATGTACCAAGCCGTTCAGCGGCTTTTTTATTTTTAAAAAGCAAAAGATCTGATAATTCGGATCTTTCATTATTTTATTGCTCAAATAATCTTGCATACTCCTCAGTACCTTTTATAGTATCCAAAAACTCCTCTGGTAATACCTCCTTGAGGGCATTAAGCGGTATTTCCGATGGCATTGGCAAATTTTGTGTATCAATTTCGATCGCCTCAAATATTGCTGAAGTATATCTGAACTTTCCACTGTTTCTCAATGCAACGTATTTATCGTAGTACTCAAATACCTTCTGCAAATATTCTCTTGCTTTTTCGTAATCGCCGTCGTGAGCTGCGTTACTCATACACCACGTGTGGATATCGTAAAGCTTTAAGTATTCAGGACCAAAATTACCGTCTTCAAACAGCGTTTCATACATATTGATAACAGCCATATGGAGCTCGTTTGTTCTTGCTCTTGAAATATCCAATCGAGAAACTGTCGCTAAGATATATGTGTTAACCAAGTTTCTCAACAGCTCCAGTATTGCTTTGCCTACAAATTCCGACCTTTCTTTTCCTTCCGATGACTGCGCAAGGAGTATTTCTCTGGAAATAAGCATCGGATCTTGCTTATTTGCAAGCTCTTTCATTCTCTCGGACTTTCCCATTGCGGGATAGATAGATGAAAGGATCGATAATATTGCCGTCTTACTGGCTGTATCAATATCTCCCTTATCAAGAATGTGTTCAAATATTGATATTACCTCACTCAGATAAACGTTTGAAGCATTGTATTCCACGTCGTAATGCGTATACGGTGAGCCGTCCTTGCTTGAGCCCTTAAGTCCGTAATTTTGCCAACCGTATTGCGTCAAAACAAATCCCAAAAGAAGCATTATTTTAGTGTTGTCGGGGAATTCGTGCAATCCGTCGCGTAGCAAAGCTATTGCTTCATCCAGCCTGTTTTCCTGTTGAAGCTTTTCACACGTGCTAATAATTTCCTCAATTCTTTTTTCTCGGTCGCTTTCGTATCCAAACAGCTCGTCTATCGTAACGTGGAATGCATTTGCTATAGAGGGTATCATTTCCATATCGGGATAACCCACACCCGATTCCCAGCGTGAGATAGCCTGCGGAGTTACGCCCAAAAGCGAGGCAAGCGTTTCTTGTGTGTGATCTGTTTTCTTGCGAAGCTCTCTTATTTTTTCGCCTAATTTAATAGTCATTTAATGACCTCCGAATGTTTTATTACTCAAAGCGCTTATCGTTGTCTATATTATATTTTATATTACGATTTTTGTCAATTATAAATACATTGTTGAATTATCAACGATTGCTTGAGTTTTAAGTTTTACTGTACAAATTTACATATGTGTGATAAAATATTATAAAAAATAAAAAACGTTGCAACCTCAATCACGTACAAATCGTCTATATTAGTAAAGGGTTGAAAACAGGAAGTTTGCCATGGAAGAAACAAATATTATTCGGCTGTTGTTTGAGCGGGATGAATCTGTGATCGAGATAGTTTCGCAACAATTCGGCGCGTACTGTCGAAAAATTGCATATAACGTGTTGCACGATGCTCGGGATGCGGAGGAGTGCGTAAATGACGTCTGGATGCGCTTGTGGAATTCAATTCCACAAAATAATCCCAATAGCCTCTTGGCGTACCTTGCAACAATTACTCGAAACACAGCAATAGATATCTATAAACGCCATCACGCTGAAAAACGAATTCAGTCCGAATACACAGCTTCTCTTGACGAGCTTGACGAATGCATCCCCGATAGTAATAATTACGATATTTCCGACCTTGGCGATACCCTTAACCGCTTCCTCAAACTTCAAAGCGCTGAGTCGAGAATAATATTTGTAAAACGTTACTATTTTTGCCACAGCATTGCTGAGATATCCAAAAGCTGCGGAATATCTCAAAGCAAAGTCAAATCATCACTTTTCAGAACAAGAAATAAGCTGAAGGAATATTTAATAAAGGAGAATTACACAATATAATGAAAAAAGAAGACGTTTCGCGAGCCGTTTCGATGCTTGATGACGATCTGATTGCAGAGGCTGTATCGTATAAGCCCGAAAGATCTATATCTTTTACAAAGGTTGCGACACTTGCGGCAAGCTTGATACTTGTGGCGCTTATATCTTTTCCTGCATTAAGGGATTTTGCAAAAAATATGGATCCTACTGTGTCGGTAGTGCAGCCCTCTGGCCAAGAAAGACCGTTACCGGATAAAGATCCAAATTCAAACATGCCTGCACCGTCGCAGACGCTTATCCCATTGAGCACTCAAACCCCAAAGCCTACGGTAACTGTTTTGCCAAAAGAAACTGATGATCCGTATTTTTCTAACGGATCTGAAGGTGATACCGTTTATTATAAGGTTTTGCAAGTGGAGGAAAGCAGTATATTATTCGTTTTGAAATATACCGAATCCACCCCGATAAAGCTTGCCTTGAACGTTACGGACAAAAATGGCAACAAAACCGTAATTACAAACCAAACAAATAATGGCTATTTTGATTATTTTATATCAAGTACTAACGAGGCATACGTCGAAAACGGTGCTTTTCCAACACAGGGCTCATACTACGTTAAAGTAAATTATAATGAGCTTTTGCAAAAAGGCTACGTGACTGACGGATATTTGTATATTTCAAATTACGCAAAAATCAAATTGAATTAAAACTAAAAACAAGAACCAAAAAGAAAGAGATTAAGGAGAACAAAATGAAAAGAATTATCACAAGGATGACTTCAGCGATACTTGCTATTGTGATGCTTTTGAGCGCAACGGCTTGCGGCGCCAATATCAACGCTATCAAGCTTTCAAGCGGTTACACAGGCAACGTCAGTCGCACAACCGTTGTATCACAGGATCAAAAAAGCTCTGTAATAGGCTTTGCCGCAGAGTTTTTCAGTCAGCTCAGCAAAACACAGGACGGTAACGTGCTTGTTTCACCTGTTTCGCTGCTATATTGCCTTACGCTTTTGGCAAACGGTGCAGACGGAAACACCTTAAAGCAGATAGAGGACACTGTTGGCATGGACCTTGACGACCTCAACAGATTTGCAGCCGCATTTTCGGAATCACTCTACAATGGCGACGGCTGCAAGGTAAGCCTTGCAAATTCAGCTTGGATAAAGAATGATCCCGCACTTGTAGTAGAGGAAGGATTTTTGCAAGCGAATGCCGATTGGCTTGATGCAGAAGTGTTTGCATCCGATTTTGGAGAAGAAACTCTTAAGGACATCAATTCATGGGTGAGTGAAAATACCGACGGCATGATCAATAACGTTTTGGAATCCATCGATCCGGGCATGCTAATGTATCTCATCAACACACTTTTATTCGATTCTGAGTGGGAAACAAAGTATAAAAACTCTCAGATTAAGGATGAAGTATTTACAAACTACGATTCAAGCACCACAAGCGTTAATATGATGAGCTCTAAGGAATCTATTTATTATTCCTACGGCGCTGCTCAGGGCTTTGCAAAGAAGTACAAGGGTGGAGCATACTCATTTGTTGCAATTTTGCCCGATGAAAACGTTGATATCTACGATTTTGCGGCAAATATGGATGCAGATTTTTTCAACAATTACCTCAAAAGCGGCAAATACGGTGAGGTTTATGCCAAGATTCCCGAATTCAAGTTTGAATCCGAGCTTATTGAGCTTAATGAGATCCTTGCATCAATGGGAATGGAGGATATGTTTATTCAAAGCAAGGCGAATTTCAGAAAAATGGGACATTACGGTGACCTTGGGCTCATGGTTGACTTTATTTCACAAAAGACGGTTATCGACGTTTCGCGCAACGGCACAAAGGCGGCTGCAGTAACGATTGGCGGAATCAAAGCAACTTCCATACCGAGAGATGAGGTGCATTACGTATACCTTGACAGACCGTTTGTTTATGCAATAATTGATACAAACACAAATATTCCTCTCTTTATGGGAATAACCGCAAACTTATAATAATGTATATAAAAAAGAACAGGGAATACGGCTTATGGGTACGCGTGATAACGAAGTATTTCTTGAAGTTGTCGATGCGTGCCCATAATGAATTGCCCTTGCAGGCATGAATTGGCTTGCACCATGAATTGCACCATTGGTGCATGAATTGCCTACGGCATTAAAAATAGGGCTATTCAATTCATGAAAACAACGTTTTCAAATCATGAAGACGATAGGCTTCTATTCATGACGCAATGCGTCAATTCATTGCGGTCGGGAGAAAA
>SVGF01000124.1 GCA_015056475.1 Clostridiales bacterium | reverse complement strand
CCCGCTACTACGGACGTAGAAACAAGATATGCACAGATAGTGGCATTCCTTAAGTCCAAAAAGGGTAAGGTGGTATTCTTCATTGATAATACTCACGGCGCACAGATCACCGAAGAAGAATTCAAGCTTCTTGATGACCTCATGATCGATACTTTCTTTATCAATAACCCCGCAGTCGGCCACGCCGAGGAGTTTGCTCTCCCGTTAATGACGCTTGACCAGTGCATCGATATCTTCTACGAGTACTACACTCTCGATAAAGCACACAAGTTCATTGATGTCATTGAGGAATATATCGACCTTGCAGACAAGAACATATACCTCATAAAGCTCCTTGCAAAGGCAGCTAAGGGCTACAATCTTGCAGAATTCCTGCACAGACTCCGTAACGACGGCTTTACACAGAATCCGCTTTCAACTCTCGATAATGACAGCGCATCCATCTATATCGCAAGAAATATAATCAAGCTCTGCAAGATGTCAAACCTTACAGACGCTCAGTATGACATTCTTAAGGCATTTGCAGTAATGCCCGATATTGACATCCCCAACGACATTGTAAGCTCTCTCGGATTCAATAAAGAAGATATGGCTGTGCTTGTTAACCTCGGCTTGGTTGATTGCTATGAAAAGTCAAACTACGGTACGGTTTACAGCATACATCCTCTCTTGAGATACACAATGCTTCACGTTCAGTTTGATATCGACGCCGAAGAATGCAGACCCCTCATCACACTCATCATCAACGGTCAATACATCAAGAATGGCGACAGCTTTGCAACCTTCATCAAGAAGCTCAAGATCGCATACGGTGTGCTCGACGTATTCAAGCATGACCGTTTTGAAGAAAAGGGCGAGCTTTTCAATGCTATTGCATGCTGGTTCTTTAACTGCGGTGAATACAACAAGGCTCTTGAGCTTTGCAAAAAGGCAGTAAACATCCGCGAAAAGATTCCCGTTGTAAACCATATGGGTACAGCCATAGTCTACGACAACGTTGCAAAGATGTATTATACCGTAGGTGAATACGAAAACGCTGTAGAATACGGCAACAAGGCACTCAAGATATACGAGGCTTACGGCGACTCCTACCCCGATGAAATGGCAGGCGTTAAGCAGACCATTGCAGACGCTTACGTTGAGCAGGGCGAGTTTGACAATGCTCTTGAGCTTTACAACGAGGTGCTTGATCTCCGCACAAAGTGCGCTCCCGCATCACTCAAGCTTGCAGAGGTATACAGCAAGCTCGGTGCTCTCCACAACGAGATGAGGGATTCCGCAGCCGCTATCGACTACCACACCAAGTCCCTCAAATTGAGAGAAAAGCTGCTTGGTACAGACAGTCCGCTTATTGCCGCAACGTATAACAGCCTTGCACTCATCCACAAGGAGCTTGGCGAATACGAAACAGCCCTTGATTACAACTTCAAGACGTTAAAGATAAGAGAGCGTGTCCTCGGCTCAGAGCATCCGCTTACAGCAAGAACCTATAACCACCTTGGCAGAATTTACCTCAACAAGGCAGAATACAACAAGGCTCTTGACTACTACGTAAAGGCTTACAAGATAGTTAAGCACATTTACGGTGATGCTCATCCGCAGACAAGACTTGTAAGAGAAAATCTTGAATCCACTTACAGACGTTCATTTGAAAAGTGGCTCAATGATCAGCTTAAATAAAATAACAAACGCGCTTACGGCAATACCGTAGGCGCGTTTACTTCATTAGAAAATCCGACGGAATTTATTCCGTCGGATTGGAGTTATAAACCCATACCCGGAAGTTTATCGTAAAGAGAATCCAAAGCCGGGAGTGTTACTAAAATTACATACAATGATCTACTTGCAAGAGAGCCCAATATGAACGGGAACGCACACGGAAAAAAGATCGCTTTTATTCTATCCTTTGCAGTTTGTTTCTCAGAATCAGGCACTCTCTTATCATAAATCCACAACGTTATTAACATCGCTAACAACTTTAATAACCGTGGAAGCACTCTAAGAGTATAATATTTGGATGAACCGGTTGATACACCTTCACTAAGCAAATCAAAAGTAAAGTGAATTACAAAACCTATAGCTGCGCCAATTAATAACATTACAATGAACGTTACTATTTTTTGTTTCGTTGTCTTACTCATATATAACACCTTCCATTTACATTTTTCAGAGTTATGTCCTTTTCAGCGAGTGTTCCATCGCTTGTAACATATTGTACATCATAATCAAAAATGTATGCTGTTTTTGATCCGTCTTGATTACAATATACTATTGTATTTAACTCTTCTTCTGCGTAGGCACGTTCAACGTGTCCGTACTGCAATGCGCTCTCGTAGTCAACAAAACTTGATATCTCGTTCTTTGACAAGATATTCAAAGTTTCTGTTTCTTGTTTTAATGTTTCAGCCTTGGCTACCGTAGGAGAAGTACAGAATAATACTGTCAAAACCATCGACAAGCAAAGAAAAACACTAACACTTTTCTTCATGATATTTTCCTCCTGATCCGCATAATAGATATCGGCTATTATGCTTATTATTGCATCTGCAATATCAGTATATCATATCACTTTTTCTGTGTCAATAGCATTTCATCACAATTCACAGTTTGTTATACGTTATTTCATATTAAGTTCATATAACTGCAAAATCTAATTTCTCCGCAAATCTCCGCCATCCACACCAACCTCGTAGGGACTCATCGTCCTCGACTGTCCAATCCCCACGCCTAATTTCTCCACAAATTATTAACGGTCGATTCGTGAATCGACCCTACACGATATAATGGATCCATATAAACAAAACGGGCAGATACAAAATCTGCCCTACTCGTTTTACGTTTTTGTTCCAAAGGTTACAACCTCTATGACGTCATTCCTTCCAAGCCACGCCGATATTTTCGTATTGCTCCACGGTAAAGCCTCTCACCTCAAAATTCTTGGCTTTGCTCCATATAAACACGTGTACCGTATCATCATCGTATTTGTTTGATTTACTATAACCGCTGAATTTATATCCGTCATACCGATTTACGTTCATAAATGCAGACGGATAGTGATTATAGACCACTGTTTCGGTAAAACGCGGTGCGGGCGTTTTATCATACCACAAAACAAGGCTGAACGGAATATCAAGGTCCACCCCAATAGTTTCCTCGTTACTCAATTCCTTAGCGCGCTCTATCGCCTGCGGCATGCCCGACAAAAATTCCTTTGCGATCTTATCGGGGAATTCGGTAAAATAATAATCAGTAAACGAAACAAAGCTTAAAAGATACACCGAAGTTATAGCAAGCGTTGCAACGGTCTTGAATAATTGTCGCCACGGCTTGTTCTTCAAAAGGTCAAACGCCGCAAAAACGCCGTCCAACGCAAGAATTATAAATATCTGCGAATACATATGGCATACGTTTGTTCTGTTAACGTTTAAGCTCTTCAAAAGCAAAACCGTAAAGAATGCGCAAGCCGCCGCAATTATTACAACCAAATACGGCGAAAATCGCTTTTTGTATACATCCCACAAGCCTCTGCCGAGAGAATATACTATGCCTATAAACATCAACGGTGTGGTAAATTGATAAAAAAGCCCGTAATCTTCGGACGAATTCCATATAGCATAATCATTTTGCTTGACAAATATTCTCTTAAGATACATCAGCTTTTCTTCAGAAAAAATATTTGCAAACGATATCTCCCCCGCCCTTGACGCCATAAGTCGGGGGACGGAAAACATTGCCGTTTTGATCTCAGGAATAATACCATTATTCACAAGCACAAACAGCATCAGCGGCAACGCCAATACAAAAAGCGTACCAAATGCCATTGCAAGAATACTCTTCCTGTATTTTACACCAGTTGCAAGCAAATACAGCCCGCACAATGCTACTGTCAACGGTACTGTTATCCAAGTCGTTGCGTATGAATACAAGGTCGTGCCGTACATTATTGCCGCAGGAATAAGATAATTGTCGTTATCCCTGCTTCTCATCATAAAATACAGCCCGTAAAGCAAAAAATGCGGAGCAAGGTTTGACTCAAGCCCCCATCTGCTCATTATAATATGCCACGGGCATACAGCAAGAAGACAAAAACCTACGAATGCTGTTCTTTTGCTGAATAACTGTTTTAACAAAAGATAAATAACTATAATATCAACGCATGAAAGTATCAGCTGCGGTAATCTAAACGCCCACACGTGACTGCCGAATATTGCCATAAACGGAATAGCAAGATAGCTTTCAAGCGCATTCATGCCGCTGCCCCACGAAATAAAATAGCACGGGAATGCATAACCAAACGAATCCACGCCGTAATTAAGCAAAGAATGAGCCTCGTATGCGGCGTAGGCTTCGTCCTGATTCAGCCCCGCGGGTATGGACGAAAACTCGTACGACCTTACCACCACGCCCACCAAAAATATAATAAAAAGCAATATATTCTCAGGCTTAAGCAACGCCTTGATCCGTTTGCCCCATGATGATACAGTCATATTTCCTCCATTAAAATTCAATGCGGTAAAAGCACGTCAAAATCAATGCTCTTGCCGTCCTTACTAAAAGCGGTAATGCTTCCGCTGTGCGCCTCCACTATCTCCTTTGCCACCGCAAGACCTATTCCCGAGCCACCCGTTTTGGAATTACGGGAATCGTCCGCCCTGTAAAAACGGTCAAACAGTCTGTCGTGCTTTCCCTGTTCAATTCTTTCCAACGTGTTTGACACCGAAAGCTTTACAAATTTTGCTTTGATCGAAACGCTCACAAATATTTTTCCGCCATTATTGCAATATTTAATTGCATTATCCAATAATAACGACACAAGCTGTTTTATAGCTTCTCTATCACCTTTTAAGTAAACGTCCTCCGTTACGTCAAGGTCTATTTTATTTCCCTTTGATATTGCCATTGCAAAAAACGGCTCAACTACCTCAAGCACAGC
>SVGF01000123.1 GCA_015056475.1 Clostridiales bacterium | reverse complement strand
AATATGTATCTTATCAAGAGGATTGTCATTGAAGTTAACTACCGACAAAACACTGTCAAGCCCGTAGCACTCCTTGCATTCTACCCAGCACTTTTGTGCGCCCAAGCCAATACCAATACCGCCCGGCCAGCTTCTAATGTCAAGCACGGGAGCATCAAGATATACCACGCTGATATCCTCGGGATACTTTGCCGCATAATTAACGGAATAAAGACCACCTCTTGAGAAGCCGAAAATATCAGCCTTTGCATTGAGATCATATTCCTTTGTGATGAATCCGTGGAATTTTTTCATAAGCTCAACCGATTCGGGATTGCCGTACATATCGCTTACGCGGTAATAAGCAACGTGCCATCCTCTCGCAACAAGCTCCATATCAACGTAATCAAATCCGCCGAAAAATTCTGCTCTCCATACCCAAGGCTTGCCAAAAGCTTCTTCCTTTGGTAAAAGCAAAAGGTATTGTCTGCCGTCAAATGAATCCTCTATCAATTCGTAACCATTATAATTTGTTTTTTTCATAATTCACCTCATATTATTCAGCATTATTGCTGCTTTTGTCTTCTTTTGAAATATCTTCAACAAATCCGTTTATACCAAATCTCAATACTGACACAACTACCGAACCGAGATTAACCGCCTCCGTGATTATTCCGCCTATTGAGAATGCAACTATATTGTGAATGAGCCAGCAGGGAGATACAACAAAGAATTGTAATATTCTGAGCTTTTTGCCGTTTCTGTCCCACATAGCATAAGTACCCACAAGCTGAGCCGCAGTAACCAGGATGGAAAGCCATCCGCCATATGTCAATATACCAGCCAAAACGTAAAGCGCATTTACACCCCAGAAAAGGAGCTTGTCATACTTTGATCTTTTTGATGCAACGCAAGCGCTTCTTGCAAAATTTATTACGTTGAGCACCGCGCCCGTATATGAACCCAAAAGAAAAAAGTTCACCGCAAACATCAATCCGCTGACACCCTGCATTATTGCCAATCTTTTTGTGTCCTTCATCTGAAATGAAAGTATGCAAATAACTGACGCTACTATACCTATAATCTGTCCCGCTAATTCCATAATATCTCCTGTTAATTTGAATTTGTTTTATTATAACAAATTCTTCATCGTTTGTCAAATCAATTTTTATGTCAGATTTAATTTTTATGCTTGACTTTTTGCGACATCTATATTACAATTAAACAAAATAAAATCAGGGTGGTGCTTGCCATGTCAAAACACATACTGAACGTTTGGGACGTTATGAACACTCCCGAAGTTCTTTACTCAAACATGAATGCAGAGCTTTGTAGAGAAAACGTATCCTGTAAGCTTTTGCCCTGCATAGCTCATAACGAAAAGAGTTACGTCGGATTCGACGTTGTTTTTTCCGATATTGACTCAAACAGCATAAAATACATAAAATTCGCGTATAAAACAGCTCAATTTACTTGCCCCACGTTATCGGTAAGCTCTCCTGCATTTTCAGCAGAGCTTTTACCTGTTGATACCGGCATGGATAACGGCTATTTTACTGCAGTATTTAATGTTGACGATACAATAAAAGCGTTATTATCCGCAAACGTTACCGCAAAAAGTCCGTATTGCCATTATGAAGGCTTTGTAGCAGACGATCTTAACGTTGTCAATTTCAACAGCAGATATTTGAGAATAGCCTTGTATCCGTTTGCAAATAACGATCAAAGCGAATGTGAATTCAAATATGCAGGCTTTTTTGACAGCATTGATGAAGCACTTTTGTACTCTGCAAGCAGTAACGCCCAAGATTTTGAGGGAGCTCTCAAAGACGGGGATTATAAATTCTTGGAGCTTACGGATGCTATTTGCGAGCAATACACAACCGAGATGGAAAAGCGCATAATCGATATCAAATATAACACAAAGGATATCGACCCCAAAACAATAAAGGGTACTTGCTATTATATATCATCCGTAAACGGTAACGATGATAACAACGGCTTGTCCCCCGAAACACCGTGGAAGACCTTAAAGAATCTCTACGTTGAAAAGCCCGCAGAATGCAATTACCTCAATAAATGCATTTTAAGCTATGGGGATGCAGTATTTCTCGAAAGAGGCAGCGTTTTCTACCCCACTATACACACAAGGGGCTCGGGTGATTACGTAATAGGGCTCAACAGCGGATGCACTCTTGCCGCATACGGCGAGGGCGAAAAGCCCATACTTACGGGAGCTATTGATATAAACGGCTCAAAAAATTGGGTCAAGACAGAATACGAAAACGTTTGGGCACTTGATAAGAAGATAGAAAAGCCCTCGTTTGCAACCTGCCCGGGATATTCGGACGTCGGTCACATAGTGTTTATAAAGCATGACGGCACCATCGGTAACGGCATAAAGGTTCTCCCAACTTTACCTATGACACCTTATTGCGAGGGTAGCGTTACGGTTGACAATGGAATAGTTTCCACAGGATTTGAGATATATGATTCTGCATCTAGGGAATGCAAATCTCCCGACGTGCTTAAAAACGAGCTTGAGTTTTTCCATAATTGGGAAAATGACACGCTCTATCTCTATTGCAGTCAGGGCAACCCTGCCGAGGTCTTCAAATCAGTTATAGTTGCAAGGTCTGTTAAGGCAATTTACAGCTTTGAAGTAAAGGATATACTTGTTGACAATATCGCAGTAAAATACGTAGGTGCACATGGCATACAGTTTGGTGATACAAAAAACATCACATTGAAAAACTGTTCTATCGAATGGATAGGCGGATCAACTCAAGGCGGTAGGGACACAGTGCGCTACGGTAACGGCGTAGAAAATTGGGGCTCATGCGACGGCTTTTACATTCTCAATACATTTGTCGATCAGGTTTACGACGGCGGATTGAGCACACAGTTTTCGAGCGGAAGTGGATCTTGCTCAATAATGAATGATTTTAAGATAAACGATTGCGTTGTAACAAACACAAATTCAAACATTGAGCTGTGGAATTATGCCGAAGCTGTGCTCTGCTCAAATTTTGAAATGAAGCGCAATTACCTTGCTTACGGCGGATATCATTTTGGTCATCAAAGGCCCAAAAAGAACGGAAGTCTTGTGTATTTTGGCAGATTCCCGGGTCAGACTTATGAAAACAGCATCTTTGAAGGCAACGTGCTCATGCATGCATCGTTTGAGCTTTACTGTGGAAGACCGTTCCGAGTAAGAGGAGCATCAAACGGCACTATAGTAAAAAATAACGTTTACATCCAAAGCAGGGATTACAGGCTCGGCGGTATACCCGAAGATCTTTTTGATGACTCCGTCGGTCGCGACGTTTGCGACAATTGTGCAACGTATAACGAAGAAACAATATCCCGTTGGCACAAGGCGGGACTTGATCTCGGTTCAACTTTCTATTATTACGACGGTCCGTTCACCGAAGAAGAAGCAACTCACGGTCTATACAGAATGAGGGACGATAAACGAAATATCATAAAATAATTTTAGGAATACATATGATCACTTTACTTACACCACAGAACAATTCACAACTGTCACTTCAGACAGAGCAACAAAGAGAGTTTATTTTTTGGGACGTTCATCGCACGCTCTCAAAGGACCCTTGGGATATACCCGTTATGAAGCAAAAGCAGTCCGAAAAGGATGATTTCTCAGTACCTGCACCCGTGGAATTTTCATGGGAAGGTGACGCTTCCTCATACACACTCTTGATATCAGAATGTGAAGACCTTTCTTCGCCAATCAAGATAGAGGTTTCTGAAAACAAAGCATCAGTATATAATCTCTGCATAGGAAGAACGTATTATTGGGCAGTTTCATCTCAAAACGGCATATCTCAAACCTTCAGTTTTAACACAGCCTGGGATATTCCCAGATTTATTAAGATCGACGGTATGACCAATATCCGTGATCTTGGCGGATACAAGATCCCCAGCGGAAGGATCAAGCAAGGTCTTCTCTACCGAAGTGCAGAGGTTGAATTTGCAACTCCCGATGGCATAAAAACAATACACGACCTTGGAATAAAAACAGAGATAGAGCTGAGATTTGAGGAATATGAATCCGACAGAGGCAGTGTGCTTGAACAACACGGAGTCAAACTCAAAAAGCTCCCCATTCACGCATATGGCGGCTGCTTTTCAGAGCCTGCCAAGCCGTTTGTAAAGCAAATATTTGAGCTTCTTGCAGACGAAAGCAACTATCCCGTGCTTTTCCACTGTGCGGCAGGTGCGGATAGAACGGGCAGTATCGCGTTCCTTATTGAGGCTGTGCTCGGCGTTTATTATAAGCAAATGCGTACCGATTACGAGCTCACGTGCTTATCCACAACGGGTAACCGCACCCGTAACGAAAATGACGCCGCATGGGGTCTCCAATATCTCGAGGAGCTTTGCGTTGGTGACAACTGGCAGGAGCTGGTGTATGATTTCTTAACGAGAATAGTCGGTATCTCACCCGAGACTATCGAATCTATGCGCAGAATATTAACTGCAAAATAAATAAGCAAATTGACAAAGGAGGAAAAACTATGTCAAACAAATTTCCTATTTCATTTTGGAATTACAACAGAATTAACGAATACGACCCCGCAAAAGAGGTCGCAATGTGGAACGACTGCGGTATAACCGTTGGTATGGTGCCGAGAATCCGTTTTGCAACTGCAACCGAGGAACAAAAGAATCTCGTTGAGCAGTATCTTGACGAGGCGCTCAAGTATGATATGAAAATGATCGTTTGGGTTGAGGATATTGAGCTTTATGCTTACAGCTTTAACGAAAACGCGTTCAGAGAATTATTCACCAACGTTTACAATCGCTTTAAGCATCCCGCACTTTACGGTTTCTTTGTTGGTGATGAGCCGAGTCAAAAGGCACAGCTTGCAGCTTGCAGAGCAGTTTTGAAGATCTCTAAGGAGATAGCTCCCGAGCTTAAGCCCTACATCAATTTTGGTTGCGGCATGGCGGA
>SVGF01000122.1 GCA_015056475.1 Clostridiales bacterium | reverse complement strand
TCGATCCTGTTTGAAAGCCCTACTATATCGATCACTTCCTGCTGGCGCTCGGGTGATGCTTTGCAAATATTCGCAGCAAGCATTATATTCTTTCTTCCCGAAAACTCCTTATACAGGTCGGGGTTTTCAACTATTGCACCAACGTTTTTTAAGGCATCTTCAATATTTGTTTTTATATTCTTGTCGCAAATTGATACAGTGCCGTTATTTGGCTCCAAAAGGCCAACCACCATCTTGATGGTAGTGGTCTTACCCGATCCGTTTGGGCCCAAAAATCCGCATATTTCACCGGGATAAATGTCGAACGATAGGTTATTTACAACTGTCTTTTTACCAAATTTCTTTGTCAGATTTTTTATTTCAAGTATTTTTTCCATAATATTCCCTCAGCTTACACCGTAAAGATTAAGCACGTCATTTATCTTCCACTCACCGTCTACCTTTATAAGGCTGTAGTTTGCCGCTGTGCTTGTGGACGTATTGTTGTATATAACTCTATGCTCAACCGCTACAACTATCTCTGTAAAATCGGCATTGATCTCGAAAGCATCCTTCAAAAAACCGATCCTGTAGTCGTGAAGCTCCTCAAGCACGTAACCGTCTATAGGCTGGAACTTTGATACTTGTCTATTAAGATTGCTCTCCGCTGCGCGTGTCATGCGCACTATGTATGCATCTGTTGTTTCTGAATAAGGGGCGTACATTACAGAGTTCAGATAGTTAGAGTATTTAAGTAGCTTATCATTTATAGCCATTTTCAACTCTCCCGAGTTCGGCGTAATGCCTTCTTTCAATAATGATCTGATCTCAAAAGGAAGCGTTCTTGCATTCAGATATTCTTTAAGTGCTTCCGTCACCACCGCACAAGCAGCTTCTTTTTCCTTACTAAGTCTGTCAACGTGCCTGTACGCCACAAAAGAAACGCACAAAAGCACAACCAGAGTCAGAATAACTCCTTTGTTAATTTTCTTTTTCATTTTTGTTCTCCTTAAGTTTAAGTAATTTATTGTATATTATCAAACCGCAAACACTTATCAACGCCGTGACTGCAAATACAATTACCGCGCCAAAATAATTTTCACTTGAAGCCAATGCGCCGCCCGCTGTTGACGATATTACGCTTGGGAATCTTGCAAGTGAAGATATCACCAAAAACTCGCCGAGCTTTATTTTTGTGAGCCCTACAAAATACGTAAGCACGTCTTTAGGTGTGCCCGGTATCAAGAACAGTATAAAAATTGTGTAGGTAAGCTTTTTTTCGTTGTTGATCCATTTGAGGTCGTTGATCTTTTCAATCGGGAAAAAGACTTCCAAAAGCTTTACACCGAATTTCCTTACCAGCAAAAATACCGCTGATGAAGCCAATATCACACCCGCGTAGCAGATCAACGTGCCTTCAATTGCGCCGAATGCGTAGCCCAAGCCTATTTCAACCGCTTCTCCCGGTATCAAAGCAACTACGACCTGCAGCATTTGCACACCCAATCCCACGAATCTTGCAGCCCAGCCGAAGGATTCTATAAATTCCCTGAATTGCTCGGGAGTGTTACCGAATTTTTTGAACTCCACAAGGACTATCCACGTTATAAAACCGACGAGTGCAATAAGCACAACTATTGAAATTGCAGTATATATCTTTCTTTTTTTATCCGTAATCATAAATTATTTGCCATTTCCTTTCCTGCCACAAATCCGCTTGACCACGCCCATGTGAGATTGTATCCACCGCAGTCGCCCACAACGTCAAGTATCTCTCCGCAAAATGCCACTCTTTTATCCGCTTTTGAGGCTAAGGTTTTTGGGTCAACACCGTCAAGTGCCACTCCACCCTTTGTTGCCTGCGCGTTTTCCCAACCCTTTGTTCCGATTATTTCAACCGTATTGTGCTTAATCGCGTTTGCTATAGCCAAAAGCTGAGCATCCGTCAGCGTTTTTATCTGTGTTGACAAAGGCACCTTTGCGGCATCAAGCACAAGTCGCGTTAATTTTTTGTGCAGCAAGCCCGCAAAAAGATCCTCAGCACCACCGTCAAACAGGGATCTTCTCATCAAAAGCTTATCAAAGAGCTTTTTCTGATCCATTTGAGGCAAAAGGTCTATAACACAGCTGACGTGCTTTGACTTTGCAATATGGTCTGCCGCTTCAACGCTTATATGAAACACCGGCGGGCCGGAAATACCGTAATCAAAGAAAAGCAGGTCACCGTATTCTTGTCTTATCTGCTTTTTGTCGCATTCAAGCGTAACATTTGCCTTTACTCTCAAGCCCGAAATGCTCTTGTAAAAGCCACCCTTTGTTTTCAGCTGGACGATGACGGGATACGTGGGCGTGATATTATGCCCCAACTGCTCTGCAAGCTTATAACAAAAGCCGTTTGAGCCCGTTTCGGGAGCTGCCATGCCGCCGCCCGCGATAATAACGCCGTCGCAAGAAATAACGTTATCGCCTGCTGTGATATTGACGCCCTTTTGTGTCGGCTTTACCGACGTCACGTTGGTATTGAATATAAACTCAACGCCGAGCTTACACAGATGCCTGTATAAAAGCTCACTGACTGAGCTTGCCTGCCCCGAAAGTGGGAAATATTTGCCCTCATCCTCAAGATGCGGCTCAATGCCAATGCTTTCAAAGAGGGAGAGTACGTTTTTTACGGGAAAACGGCTCAAAACTCCGCCGACAAGACTTTTATCCGAGGTGTAATAATGGGACAATGAGTCAGCGTCGGCATTTGTGAAATTGCATCTGCCGTTGCCCGTGGCGTTGATCTTTCTGCCTGCGGATGGGTTGGATTCTATGACGGTAACGCTTGCGCCCTCGCAAACAGCGGAATAAGCCGCCATAAGCCCCGAAGCACCCGCGCCTATAATGATGATCCGTTTTTTTGCGCCCATATTTAACACCTTTCAAGAGAGTAGAGTACTGCTTATATCAATTATATTATATCATAATGAAACGCGCAATCCGCGTTTCTACCTTGATCGATTCAATAATCACATTGCAACAAACGAAGTTTGTACCTTGTATGTGATTATTATATCATAATGAAACGCGCAATCCGCGTTTCTACCTTGATCGATTCAATAATCACATTGCAACAAACGAAGTTTGTACCTTGTATGTGATTATTATATCATAATGAAACGCGCTATCCGCGTTTCTACCTTAATCGATTCAATAATCACATTGCAACAAACGAAGTTTGTACCTTGTATGTGATTATTATATCATAGAGTTTTGCAAAAATCAAGGGATGCGATAAAATAATGGCTGGTTTGCGGCTCGATGTGCGTAATGGGCTCTACGTTGCTTGCGGCGCCACCTCTCCCAAAGTGAGAGGCAAGGGGAGGTGGTGATGAATAATGAAGTCGCTGACGGAGTGCCGAGGACGAAAAGCCAGAAACCGGTAGCCGATAAGGCTGACTGATGGGTAGTGCATACAATAGAAGTGATTTGAGTTCAAAGTAACGTAGGCTCCTTCCACCACTCCGTGGTCCCCCTTCCTCTCGGAGGAAGGCTTTTCCCTCTCCGTCGTCTGCGGCATCACCTCACACTTTAGAAATTAAGGATCAATTACGGAATGGACGGGCATGTAAAAAATAAAATTGCCCGTTGAAAAGCTCAACGGGCAATAATGCTCAATTGATTAGCTTTATTATACAAAAAACAGTCAAGTATTATTTCAAGCGTTAATAAAAAGTTTACATTTTGCGCATAAAACCATATATTTTGTCATTTTGCGATGATGGTATGCTGAACCTTAAATAATATTTAATTAATGCTACAAAAGCAAAACACGAAGGATCATAAAAATCCTTCGTGCACATGAAAGTTATTCGTAATCATCCACGGGACCCATCTTTTCAAACGGCGGTGGAACAAAATCGGGAATATGCTTGAACACTTCGGCGTTGGGAAGTATCCTGTAATTTCTGTTGGCAAGATCAACAAAGCCGGGATCGTCGTTAGTTACGTAGTTTGTATCCAAGCCCGTTGTGAATTCCTCGCCGTTGTCAAGCTTATAAGGTCTGTCCGCTCTGAAAATGAGGTTATTCTCTATGTGGTTGTACCACGGAGTGCGGAGCCTTTTTTCAGCCCAGCCGGACTTTATAACGTAGTTTGGATCCTTTTTGTCCTCGGTGTACTGATCCAGCGCTTCGATAAACGACTTATATGCCTGATTTCTTTGCATATACTTTTCCGAAAGCTTTTCAGCAGACTTTACGATCAGGCTGTTATAGAGCATATTCCAGTTTGATTCAAACAGCCAATACGTTATATCTCCGCCAAACGCAAAGAAGCCTGCATCGATACTTATATTATTATAGAACACGTGCTCGCCGCCATTGTGGAAATTATAAGACCTTCCGCCCGACGGCCACCATTTGCCGTTAATTTCCTCGCGACCCGGATTTACGCCGTTGCCGACGATGATATTGCCATATGCATACATACCCCTTGACATGTCGTCAAAGTAAATGCCATAGTCAAGCTTAGCAAAATCAAAGAAATAATTGTATCTGTAATGATTACCGCTTGACGCGCATCCTGCATTGTATCCATCAACGTACACCATGCCAGAATCGCTGTAAATGGGGTCACCCGCTTCAACGACGTTATATTCCATGATGCATTCGTTGCCACCGCAAGAGCCCATTCTGCAGTTATAAAGATAATTATGGGAAATTACCGTGCCAACGCCAACGCCGTCACTGAGCGCATGATGTGTTTTAGGATTAAAAAATACGCAATTCTGACAGAAATTATTTGACGGAACAAGATTTGGTCTGTCGCCACCGCAAATATATACCGCAGAGCTTGAGAAAAGCTCAAATTTTGACGCGATAACGCCGTTTCTGAATCCGCCGTCGATCCTGACAGCCGCTCCCCTGCCCGACGTTCCTATTACGTGACATCTCTGAATAAGCACCTGCGTGCAATCCTTTACTGTTACAGCACTGCCAAAGCTTCTGCCGATATCAAGACCGTCAATGAT
>SVGF01000121.1 GCA_015056475.1 Clostridiales bacterium | reverse complement strand
TAGCTTTCTTGCTACTATCACCAGCGATTGCTCACAAACAACCTTTGAACGCAGCTTTGAAAGCTTACCCTCATTCCAATCGGGATAAAGATTATACAAATATTCGCTTATAACAAAATCAAGCACCGAGTCACCCAAAAACTCAAGGCACTCGTTAATATTTCTGTATTCCGTAACCAGATTTGGCTGATTTCTGTATGATGAATGTGTAAGCGCGCGATTAAGATTTGAAATATCCTTAAATTTATATCCAATGCCCGCCTCAACCTTTTTGAGCATTTCCTCTCTTGTCATAAAACCTCCGTATTTTCTCGGCGAAAGATCACTTTTCTGCCACAGAGTCTTTCCCACACTCTTAAAATGCGGGTTATGGGTGCTTCCCTTGGCGAAATGGGATCAAGCAATATACCCGTTATATTGCATCTGTTGCACCCCAGCATATCACCGTAAAGCTGGTCGCCAATCATGACCGTTTGCTCTGCACTTGCACCCATATTATCAAGCGCACATTCAAACGCCTTTGGTGACGGTTTTTTGTGCGGCACTTTACACCACTTTGCGCCAAGCCTTTGAGCAAGCTGACTGCTTCTGTTATGATCATGATTATTGCTGAGCAAAAACAAAGTCAATCCCTTTTGCATTGCGTTTTGCGTCCACTCCAGAACCTCTTTGGAAATATCCATGGAGCGCCACTCGGTAATAGTGTTGTCAATATCAAGTATTACAAAAAGCTTTCCGTCAGATAATAGCTTGTCTGCATCAACAGCCGCCAAGGACGGTGCGGTGGTATATTTCAGCTTCATAATATCTCCTTATAGATTTGTACGGCGCAATAAAAGGGAATGCAATGCATTCCCTATAATTATACCACAAAATCCATAAAAAGTATATAGCTAATTTTATTTGGTGCCCATCCTTATAACAGGAATTACAATTCCCTTAAGAACGCTTAAGTCGCAATCCTTTGATATTCCGTTTGCAGTACAAATATCATCAGGAGTAACGGAAAAGCGCTTTGCAATTTCCCACATGGTTTCGTTTTCGGCAATGTAGTGATAATAAATACAACTTTTACTACCGTCATCAGATTCAATCCTTTGTGCATTTGCAATTACGTTTACACACTCTGTCCTTGTTACGAGAGCCCACGCATCCGCAACCCATTTTATTTGTATCTCGCCGTAATCATTCACCTGAGCCGTAACGCCCTTTGTGTTCACACCTCCGCTCACAATGGCGGAATCATCACACGAGGATCCTATCATATAGCTGAAAGGAGTTTCGGCAGTCTTTGTTACAAGGCAATGCGGGTCGCTCCTTAAAGTGTAAGTTGCACTCAAAGAATAAATACCGTCAAAGCAAACGCCGCTTGCATTAACGTTCAATGAGCACTCCTTAACGTTTACCCTGCACATAACCACCTTGCCGACATCATCCCCCGAAACGGCAATCTTATCGGAGCAAACGCCTATATTATCGCTGATAAAGGACGTATTCTCCAAACAAAGCTGTGTGGAATCAATATCGAGCTTTGCACCGGGAATAAAAGCATCCTCTATGATACTCTGCTCATAATCACTAAACGCCTCAACGTCAAAGCTGACAAGAAGCTCAGCACCGATCACACCGCCGGACTTTACGTCAAGAGTGACGTCACTTATGCTGCTGTCGATAACGCTTATTGAATCGTCATTCAAGCCGTTGATCTCGCAAGCCTGATTAAAATTTACGTCAAACCCCGTGCTGAAAAAGCGTTCATCCCCTGCAGAAGCTGAGCAAAGCGCATCAATATGTACCGTGCCGTAGAATATCAGCTTGCCATCAAGCACACGCTTATTATCTATCTGTGCGGTGGCATTGGTCATAAGCACGGTTTCTATTTCCGGTGTGCCGTCCGAAAGTGTGACATCCTCTTTGATATATGACTGCACACGAGCACTACCCAAAAGTTTTTTGCCGCTGTAAACTTGCTGAAGCTTTACTATTGAGCTGTCGTTGAACGATCCTATGCAGTCCTGAGCCTTGCTTGTGCGCATAAGAGCAGTTACTACCGCATTTATCTTTACGTTTACCTTTCTGTCCGATATCAATACCGCCTCAACGTTTGCTGCTTTTACCTCAACCCGGCAAGCATCAACGTCAAGAGGCTCACCGCTTGTGTTGATATCAAGTATCTCCTTGAACTGCTTTGAAAACCTTGAGGCTGTTGTAAAATAGTGTTCTTCCTCCTCGCTTACCGCAAGCGCGTTATACGTCATTTGCGCATTTGCGGAAATGTCAAGCGATATCATATCCGAGGTCGCTTCAATACCCGAGGCGGAAAGCTCCACCGACAGCTGCTCAATTGAAGTGATCCTTGGTCTGTTGTCGGGCAAAACGTAGCTCATCTCAAGCACAAGCCTTTCACAAACGTTTATAGGCGCCTTGTGCGACCTTATCTGTATTACGTTAACATCTTCCATATCGGTATATCCTTTCTTATAAAGAGATTAGTCGATTCCTTTTGTAAAAAGAATATTCACAACAATAATAAAATATACCTCAACGATCGTTATGTTTTGCTTGTAAATATCCACCTGTTATGATATAATTAACATTAGACGGAAGATACAAGGAAAACTCAATATGGCTATTATTTACGACACAAGAAGGCTTATGCTGATGCTGCCCGAAAACGCGCATCTAGATGCATTGGTTGACTACCACATAAGAAACAAGGATTTTTTGGAGCCGTGGGAGCCCCAAAGACCTCAGGATTTTTATACCAGAAGATTTCAGAAAAATTGGATAAGAGAACAAAAAAGGGATATTAAAAAGCTTATAAGCATTTGCTTTCTTCTTGCCAAAAGGGACGAGCCCGAAAGGCTAATTGGAGCTGTGAGCGTTTCAAACATACTTTACGGTAATTTTTGCTCAGCTTTTTTGGGCTACAGGCTTGATAAGGATGAGGTAAACAAGGGATATATGACCGAAGCTGTCAACAAGGTTGTGAGCGTTTGCTTTGAGGATCTTATGCTGAACAGAATTGAAGCAAGCGTTATCCCTACAAATATCGCTTCAAAAACAGTAATGAAAAAAACAGGTTTTACGTATATCGGCACGTCAAGCTCATACCTTAAGATAAACGGAGTATGGCAACCACACGAAATATACGAAAAAATAAATCCAAACAGAAAAATATAAAGCTAAATAAACGGATGGCACTGTGATCATTAGGACACAACGCCATCCGTTAGTTGTTTTATTATTCGTTCTGGTCTTTTTCTTCAGGCGGAAGATCAACGGCTCTGGGAACGTTTTTCATTTCTTCGTTCAGATTTGTCATAAACTTTTTATGCTTGTCGTCCATCATTTTTGCTCTGTAGTATGAGAAGCAAATTATACCGACATTGGCAACCATTACAACGCACATCAGCCAGATCGCATCCTGATACATGATAAGGAAATTCATATATCCCGAATTAAATGCTCTGAACAAAAGCAACGCCAACTGATCGCGCTGACCCGTAGCATTTGTAAGCACGATATCAAGCAGCATAAGTATAAGGCTGGGAGTTATTGCCACAATACCCGCAATAAGCGGCTTTATCATGCTGTAAGTGCCGTTTTTGATATCCATCGTTGCAGACTTTTCAAGCATAAGGCACACAAACACCCAATAAAAGCCCATCATGACCACACCGATTATCGTCTGAAACGACGTAGACTCTGATATCAAAAGCAATGGTGACATAAGCATGAGCACAAATGCAGAAAGTATCTGTGTTCCAAAAACCTTTAAGATATATTTTACAATAGACATTATTCTTCCTCCGTAACGTATACTCGTTCAACTCTGCGCGAGAGTGAGGTGAGCACCTCGTACGATATTGTACCGCATATTTCGGCAATATCGTCAGCATCAAAGCAACCGCAAACATCCCCCATAAGCACGGCTTCGCTACCTACCACAGCTTCGGGGATATCGGTAACGTCGACCATCATCTGATCCATGCATATCCTGCCCAATATTCTCGCTTTTTTGCCGCAAATAACAACGTGACCAACGTCGCTCAGCTTGCGATCGTATCCATCCGCATAGCCAACGGGAAGTGTGGCTACCCGCATATCGCCATCGGCAACAAAAATACCGCCATAACTGATGGCATCGCCCTTTGAAATGCCGTTTATTGCGGAAATATTGGTAACAAGCCTTGCTATAGGCAAAAGCTTGCCGTTACAAGCGGGCTTCATATCCAACGACGGATAATATCCGTAAATGCCTATGCCCAGACGCACCATATCGTAGTTTTTGCAAAGCCCTCTGAGTGTACCAGCGGTATTGCATGCGTGCACATGATAGAAAGACTTTCCCATCTGCTTTGCTATGGCAAGATATTCCTCAAAAAGCTCTATCTGCTTTTCTGTGCGGGTATCGTTGATATCATCCGCACAAGCAAAATGAGTAAAGATACCGTCGGCACAAATGCTTTCACACTCTGACAACACTTTGAGCAACTCAACAAAGCATTCCTTGTTTGAAATGCCTATTCTGTTCATGCCTGTATTCACCTTAACGTGAACAAGTGCCGTTTTTCCCATTTCGCGCGCAATATTGTTCAATTCAACTGCCTGATCAACGTCAAATATCGCTTGATGCAATCCATGCTTTACGCAGATGCCTAGCTCATCGTCATTAGCCGCGCCAAGCACCAGGATCGGTGCGGTTATCCCGTTGTTGCGCAAAAGCGCGCCTTCCTCGGGCGTTGCAACGCCTAACCAGCTTGCCCCGTATTCAAGCGATAGCCTTGCAATCTCTACCATACCGTGACCGTAAGCATTAGCCTTAACCACAGCCATTATATCCGCATTTGGTGAGATCATTGCCTTGAATTCAAAAATATTATGTTTAAGCCTTGAACGGTTTACTATCAACCTTGTTGAACGCATTGTGCCACCTCCTTTACATTGTTTTACAATATATGCAGAGATCACCCGTTTGGGCAACCTCTGCAATATAAAAATTTTACTGAATTAAAGAGCGCTTACGATCTCCTCTGTATCCATAGCGATCATGAGCTCCTCGTTTGTGGGGATAACGATAACCTTAACCTTGGAATCGTCAGCATTGATAAAGCCTTCCTTAACGTCCTTGTAGCTTGCAAGAGCGTTGTTCTTTTCCTTATCAAGCTTAACACCCATGTA